>NZ_JBALEQ010000115.1:0-80809 GCF_036917775.1 Nostoc sp. | reverse complement strand
TCTGTTTCTCCTCCTCAAAACTATATCTATCAACCTTTTCGCCTTTCTTTAAGTATTTTTATGTTTTGTTGAGAAAGATCCGGGTAATGGATAGGCCTCGGAGAGGGACAGTTTTACATAGTAAAACCAGGGAGAGGTCTTAACATCCTTGACAAAAGTACACTTCCATAAGATGCACTCATGTAACCGTTGTCTGCGATCGCCTATAGTTATCTACAATACGTAAGTAAGACAAATGACCTAATAACAAGGCTTTTAGACATCAATTCTGAAAATTAAAGAAAAAAATAATGACTAATGGCCTAAAAATTCCGGTTTTTTTGGCTTTGGGATGATAAATAAAAATAATAGCGTCGAATGTCATGCTTCCTGCTGCGAAGGATTACTGAAATTCTTTGCTGCTTTCAGGATGACTACTGAGCATCAAATAACATCTGCCGCCAATCAGTTTTTTGCTGGAGATGCTGCTACATCAAAAGGCTCTACCACTAAACTTGCTCTAGATGTATCTAAGTAACTATGCTGATAAAGTGTAAAGATGTCACCGGATCTAGGAGTGAATTTTAAAGAAATTGTAAAGGATTTTGTACCATTTTGGCAGGTTTTTATCGGAAAGATGGGATATTAGTAGATTGTACAAATCTTTATTGTTATTCACTATCTACCGACAACTGCTTAAGTACAAGCAAATACAGACACAGATAAGTTTAAGTAATTTAATGAAGTAGGAAATAATACATGGTATTATCACTGTCTTCTCATAATGTTATCCAGTATCTGCAAGAAGCGGGGCTGTGTAGCTCAGAAGATGACGCATCAGATAAATCTGAGTTGCCAGGAAGTAGTAAGAACAGTTTCGATTTACTCGTGACTCTAGCAGATAATCGGAAACTGCTCATTAAACAAGAACGTAACGTTAAAAGCAATGACGGCGCTCCTCATGAATTGTTTCAGGAGTGGCTATTTCATCAGTTACTCCAGCAGTTTCCCGTTCTCGGCAATATTTCCCCGATCGCACCGTTGGTAGTTCATTTTGACGAAGAAAATTCCATCCTTGTCCGCAACTACTCAAGTGAATATCGGGAACTTGCGACATTATACCACAACAATGAGATTTTTCCACAAGAAATTGCCACAGCCATCGGCACTACTTTAGCGGGACTCCATCGTGCAACCTACAACCGCCGAGAATATCGGGATTTTATGGCAACTGCTCCCCAAGGAGAGTTTCGCTATGGCTTTTATAATCCGGCGCAAGGGGTAGAGTCGATTGGGCCGGAGATTTTTGGGATGGTTCCCACAGATGCGCTGAAATTCTATCTACTCTACCAGCAATCAGAGAGTTTGGAATCTGCGATCGCAGATTTGGCATACAACTGGAATCCCTGCTGCTTGACTCACAACGACTTGAAATTGAACAACATCTTGGTTCATTCCAGGTGGGAAAAATTAGACAATTGCCTAGTAAGACTAATTAATTGGGAAGCTTGTTCTTGGGGAGATCCAGCTTTTGATTTAGGGACTTTACTAGCAAGCTATTTAGGAATTTGGCTCAATAGCCTCGTCGTAGATCCCACCATTGAGTTACAAGAATCTCTACATCTGGCTTTGACACCGTTGGAGAGTTTGCAACCTTCAATTATTGCCCTCATTAGGGGTTATCTAAATGCTTTCCCAATGATTTTGGAATACCGCAGTGACTTTATTGTGCGCGTTATCCAGTTTGCAGGACTGGCACTAATTCATCAAATTCAGGATATGATTACCTGCCGAAAATCCTTTAATAATGCTGATATTTGTATGCTGCAAGTGGCTAAAAGTTTACTCACTATGCCACAGCAAGGTGTACTGACTATTTTCGGAATATCAGAGTCAGAAATCCTTAACCCTGTAGGGAAAGTTCATAAACTTCCTCAGGCTGTAAAAGAGCCACAGCTACTTCGTCTTTATTACGAAAAAACTCGGCTTCGTGGTTGTTAATAGCAGGGAGCAGAACAATTATAAATTCTGACTCCTGACTTCCGAATTCTGTTTTTAAAGTTTGAGTTCTAAATGGATTAATGCTAAATTACTCTATCAATCAACCGCTAAATTCTCTATTCGATATTGCTAAAAATATTCAGATTGAGCCAAATTTTTGTATTTATCATCCCAATTATCAACCCTTTGCTCTACCGTCTAAAGTCGCCGATAGATTTCAGCAAAATTCTGTGGATTTACAACAGAAATATCTAACTCTACTGCTGCGTAACTTTCTTTATGGGATCTATTACAATGGCTCTCTACAAAGTACTTTAGCAGTCAATACTGATAGTAGTAATTGCCCATCAAAGCATAATTTAGCAGATAATTCCATATTAGAAATTGATTGGAATTTTTACGAGCATCTACACGCCAGTAATCACGGCATAGGTTACTTTGACCCTCGATGGCAGGTATTGCGAAAAGAACCTGATGGGACTATGGCTGTGACTAAAGGCGGTTTAACACTTTATGTTGAGCCAGACTGCCATCTCAAATCCAGCAAAAAATCTACCAAAGTAGGTGACATGGTAGCAATCTGGATGCCCAAAAATCGATTGCAAAATGGCTCTTACTTGGCAGTTAGTAATGTCGGACAGGAACAGCTAAGTAACCCCGATGCTGATTTGGGAGCAGGGCGTATTTACTTTAACTTTACGCCATCTGGTGCGATCGCTCTTATGGAAAGCTTGACAATGCAATTGAATGCAGCCTCCATTCCCTTTAGCTTTCAGGTTCTTCACAACCCTTCTGCTTATGGACGCTATGATTCGGGGCTACTCTACTTTGAACTCCCCGACTATTCAGCAATCCGCAAAATCCTTCAAGCTGTTTATATAGAAAATCAATCCCATTTCCAGGCCGAAATCCCCTTGTTTACCAAATTTCTAGCCCCAGGTTTAGGTTTAGCTGAAGAACCAACCAAAAAATTTGCCGCACAAGAAAGTTTTGGGATGAACCGTTGCCAAATTGTCGCTAATGCTTTATTTGAAGCTTGGCAAAAAGGTAAGAATGCGATGGAGGAACGGATGAAGGTTATTGACCAACACTTTGCGCGACACCTAATAGATTTACAGCGTCCTTATCTCAATCCTAATTCAGAGGATATATATAAGCCGTTAAATTGATTAATTGGGCATGGGGCATTGGGCAGCAGGGGAGTTGGGGACAAGGGGACAAAAGTTTAGAACTTACAACAAGTCTTTCCCATTGTCTCCAACTCCCAATTCCCAATTCCCAATTCCCAACTCCCAATTCCCAAATTCAAAATTCCACAATTACCGGCGTATGGTCGCTGGGTTGGGTTAATTTTCTGGGTTCGGCATCAATAATACAACTTGTAGCACGTTCATAAAGGATAGGCGTGAGATAGTGATGGTCAATCCGCCAACCTAAGTTGCGACGAAAGGCGGCGGCGCGATAATCCCACCAGCTATAATTTCCCCCTTCTGTGGTGAATTTGCGGAAAGCATCGGCAAATCCCAGTTGCAGAATCTCCCGTAAGGCTTGGCGTTCGGTTTGCGTTGCCATAATGTGATTTTCTGTACTCACTTGTTCGTGAATATCCTTGTCTTCTAGGGCGATGTTGAAGTCACCGCACACACAAATTGCAGGTTCTGACAGTACAAGCAACCGCAAATACTCGTGTAGCGCGGTCAACCAGCGCAGTTTGTATTCATATTTTTCAGTTCCTACTGCTGCACCGTTGGGAACGTATAAGTTAACAATCCGAACACCATCAATTACACCTGTTATTACCCGTTTTTGTTCATCCCATTCGTGATGTAAATCTGGCAAAATCGCCCTAAACCCGCTACTTACGTTTAAAAGTGGCTGGCGGCTAATCATTGCTACGCCATTATAAGATTTCTGTCCTGATATATAAAGGTTATAGCCCAACTGCTCAAAAGGCGATCGCGGAAACTCGGCATCCGCAACTTTGGTTTCTTGTAAGCAGAGAACATCAACGGGATTGTTAGTTAACCAATCAGTAACCTGTTCGAGGCGAGTGCGAATTGAGTTGACGTTCCAAGTAGCGATTTTCATTAGTTATCAGAATTTTTTGACAATTAATAATTACAAATTATGTAATTATTGTACAATTACTTAATATTTATAATTTCTTTTGCATTTCCCAATTACGTTTAAACAAACCTTTAATCATTTGATCCCATTGAATATTTTAGTATTGTCAGCTACCAAATATTCAATTTTGTAAGTTCTGCTACAAAATATTCTACTTCATTATGATCCCCAAGACAGATGCAACAACTAATTGATTAGTTATACGTTAGAAATGTAACTCAGGACTGAGTTTTGCCGAATAGTCCTTTAGATTTGTCGATAGAAAATTTGCAGGACGGTTAATCGGTATTGCGCTTTTGGTAGCCTGTTAGGTTAATTTAAATGTCAAAAGAGTAAGTACAAATGCTCTGTTCTCATACAATAATGATGCAACTCATTATATTGAGGAAAATTTCATAGACTGAACCAAAAAAACTTATGAAAATCGCTCAAGTTGCCCCCTTATGGGAAAGGGTTCCACCTCCTAGTTATGGAGGAATAGAACTGGTAGTGAGTCGCTTGACTGATGAACTTGTTTGTCGCGGTCATGAGGTAACATTATTTGCCTCTGGCGATTCTCAAACTTTGGCTCATTTAGAAGCAGTTTATCCACGTGCATTACGCTTAGACCCGAATGTTAAAGAGTATGCAGTGTACGAAATGCTAGAACTGAGCCAAGTTTACCAACGTGCTAAAGAATTCGATCTTATCCATTCTCATGTAGGGATTTCGGCATTACCTTTAGCGAGTTTCATAACAGCAACTTCTACGGTGCATACACTGCACAATAATTTTACCAACGACACCCGGCACGCATTTAGTTACTACCAGATGCAACCATACATCAGCATTAGTAACTCGCAGCGTCAAGTCGATCTAAATTATGTTGGCACTGTTTATAACGGAATTGAGCTAGCAGATTATCCTTTCGTAGCCCAACCGTCAGAACCTCCATATTTGGCATTTTTAGGGCGTTTTTCGCCAGAAAAAGGGCCACACCATGCGATCGCCATTGCAAAGCACAGTGGTTGGCGCTTGAAGATGGCAGGAAAGGTTGATGTCGGCGACTCTAAGTTTTTTGAACAAGAGATTGCCCCCCACATTGATGGTCAGCAAATTGAATATCTCGGCGAAATTAACCACGCCGAAAAAATTGAACTTCTGGGCAATGCTGCCATAACTCTTTTTCCCATTAACTGGCAAGAACCTTTTGGATTAGTGATGACTGAATCAATGGCAACTGGTACACCAGTTATTGCCATGAATTTCGGCTCAGTACCTGAAGTAATTGCCCACGGTAAAACAGGCTTTATCTGCAAAAGCCATGCAGAAATGACGGCAATGATTCCCCTAGCTTTGGAACTCAATCGTCAAACCTGTCGAAAACATGTAGAAAGCAACTTTAGTGTTAACCAAATGGTTAACGGATATGAAGCTATTTACAGACAAATTATTAAAGACCGCATAGAATCGAATGGTCGCATTCATGCTACCAAAATACATTTTTAATCAACTGCTTTTTCTTGCTGAGTTTAAACAACAAATTTTTTTAAGGAGAACATTGGTATGAGTACGAGAGCCAACACTTGCCCATGTTGCGGTGGTTCCCTCCTGCGTCATGCCCGTCATGGTGAACTATATTGGTTTTGCCTGTCGTGCCGACAAGAAGTACCGTTATTAACTGTTATTCGCTTACCTAATGTGGATACTCGGAACACCGGAGTTGTTCCCCAGCCAGTAGTAAATACCTAGTTCTTGCAATTTTTAAATAGATAAAAATTGACTAAAAATCAATAATGATTTGTTTACACCTATAAATTAGCTCCAACTGATAAAATCGGATGGAGCTAATTTATAGGTTTAAAGCTTTGTTAGCAGCGTTACTTTATGGGCAAGAAGATTTACGGTTAGAGCAAGTTCCTGACCCCACTCCGGCGGCTGGCGAAGTTGTGATCCAAGTGGGGGCAGCAACAACTTGTGGTACAGATTTGAAGGTTTGGCGGCGTGGTGGTCATGCCAAGATGTTGAAACTGCCAACGCTATTTGGTCACGAAGCTGCTGGGCGAATTGTTGCCTTGGGTGCAGGCGTTACAAATTGGCAAGTGGGCGATCGCATCGTTGCTAATAATTCTGCCCCCTGCATGAAGTGCTTTTTTTGTCAACGCCAAGAGTATTCTTTATGCCCGAATCTGACCTGGAATAACGGGACTTTTGCCCAATACTTGAAAATTCCCGCACCGATAGTAGAGCATAATTTGTTGCAGATTCCCGATGAGTTGCCGTGGGAATTGGCAGCGATGACGGAACCGTTGGCTTGTGTTTTACATGGTGTAGCCCGTTCTAATGTCAAGCCCAAAGATCAAGTAGTCGTCTTAGGAGATGGGGCGATTGGGCTAATGTTTGTGGCGGCGTTGAGTGAGAAAGCTGAGGTGTTGTTGTGGGGAGGTAATAACCCCAGGCTAGAAATTGGTCAAATATTGGGTGCAACCCAGACTTTTAATTATCATCAAATCCCGGATATTCCCAGTATCGTGAAAGAACTTACCCAAGGACGGGGCGCAGATGTGGTGATTGAAGCCACAGGTGTACCAACTGTTTGGGAAACTGCGATCGCCTGCGCCCGTCCTGGTGCAACAGTTAACTTATTCGGTGGATGTCCACGAGATACCAGCATTACCGTCAATACAGAACAGCTACACTACAGTGAACTGACAATCAAAGGCGTGTTTCACAATACACCAGAGTATGTGCGGGAGGCATTGGCACTGATCGCTAGTCGCAAAATACCCTTTGAGTTACTTATTAGTGAACAGCGGCCATTAAAAGATTTAGAACAGGTGTTTTGTGAGATGAAAGCGCGACAAGTAATTAAGGTAGCGATGATTCCTTAGATGGTTTTTAGATATGGCGATATTAGGTCTAAGGAATGTCAATATCGGGGAATACTTGCGGCGAAAACATTCCCCACAACGACTCATAGTAAGGCAGAAAGTAAGCAGCCTGTTCCGGTTCTAAACGAGAACGGATTTCGATGCCGAGTAAGTGAATTAATTGCCGTACCAATTCCCAGCTTACCTTCAATCTGGGATATAGCATGACACATAGTGGAAATAGCTCTTGTTGAACAGCACTAATGTTGTTCTCCAAAATACATACCCAGAGATAGACTTGAAACATCTCCGCATCACGGATACTCGAAATCCTAGTTTTAGTATCACTTAAACTACCTGTGTAGCAGCGATAGGTGGGATATAATTCCATCACCCGTTCTACAATCTTAGTCGCAATCTCACTGCATAACGGCAAGAGTTGCTGGACTGCTTTTAACTGTGGTGCGTCGTAAGCATATTCTGCTGCTGCCTGGTAAGCACGCTGAAGCGGCATATAGAGATGGTCATCAATCACCTTAAAATAAGCACTCAGGAATGGTTGCTGTGCTGGCGGTGCCAAGTTGAGGAGCATTTGTCCGCTATAGTGGAACTGTATACTAATGAACCCAATCACTCTCGGATCATCTGCTATATACTTTTGCCGAATCTTTCCCATATTCTTCGCAATCCGAGTAGAAAACTTCGGCGGAGGAATCTGTTCAGCATAAGCTGAGAGGGCAGTTTTATAAATCTGATGGGTATCCTTTGCCACTTCCCACGGATCAATTAATTCAGGATCAATTTGATGTCTAATCACCTCTTGAGACAAAAGTGCTTCTGTTTTTCCCCACGCTTGAAGACTTGTAGTTCGGAGTTCCTGCATTAACTTTGTTGCAACTTCAGATGCTATTTCACTCCGTTTAAGAACTTCAATATGATCATCCTGTTGAGCTAGCTTTCGCAAATACTTTTTTGCCCATACTTCTGAAAATGGCTGGTTTGCTGTTGTCTCAAGCCCTCCTATTTCTTGCGGTAAAAATGAAAGATTTTGTAACCCCATAAAAATCTGGCTCTAAATTTGATGAATGAAACATTTCGTAATATTTAGAGTATAAAAAAATCAATCTCGCTGGCAAAACCGCAAGACTACGGAGTTTATCATTTCTTTAAATTTAGATTCCAGATTTTTACATTTACTAGGAAAAGGCAATCGCCAGATGATTATTAGCTTTTAAGCGATGAATTTATTTTTTATCGGGAAAAATTATACAAAATATGTCAACTGACTGAACACACAAACAAGGGATTTAAATACTTAAATCTATGAGATATTAACTGTAATAAAACAAAATTTATGAGAAATTACTTATTTCCTTTATTGTGATTTTAAATTTGGGCTTTTTTTCAGGTAAAAAAGACCATGTAAGACAAAATTAGTGCAGCTTTTGTTACAACAGTTGAATTGATTGATGATGACTATTTGATGAATTCAGAGCAGGATAAATACGCAGTGGAGAAGCAAAAGGCTATGAGGCAGAGGATAAGAATTATTGACATACTGACCGCCGTGTTTGCCCTTGGCGTTCGCGTTGGCGCAGCTTCTCCAAGAGTTGGTACGCACTCTTAAGAAGGAGTAATGAGTAATAAGTAATGAGTAAATACCCATTTTTCATCCACTCATTACTCATTACTCCTTACTCATTACTTTAAAGCCGTGCTGGAAGCACGGGGTTTTAAACCCATTTTTCTGATAACCAATGCCCAATGCCCTAAACTTAAAGACGATTAATTTCCTTTGTAACTAACTTCCAGCCTTCAGCTTGGTCAATTAACTTCATCGAATCTAGTTGGAGATTGTTCAAAGCAGATCCATGAAGTAGAAAGTAGGGTTGCCCGTTGTAGTGCCAATAATATTCCAGTTCGCCAACAGAAGCGGGAATAATGGTGCGATCGCTATAATAATCCAACGAGGGACGATGGTAAGCAAAAGATGTGTAAATCTTCCTTGTAGCTGGATTTGCCCGCACAATCATGGCGGCCACTGGTTTAACTGGATAGGCTTCAGATAATTCCCAAACCCAGTAGTTAGATTTCATTAACAGCAGCAGCGAAAGGTAACTTCCCCAAAACAAAATCTTCAGAAATTGCCCGTCGCCTCGTTCTGCCAAAATAGCTGCTAAGGTCATAGTTAAAGCGACTGCGGCAAAAATCAGTTGTAAATCTGTTTGTGATGTTGTACCCCAACTGAAATAAATGCTACCAGCAGAAGCAACTACAGCAAGTATCGCCAAACCAGCAACCCAAGCGCGGGGATAGGATGAAAGTAAAGGCGAATTCTCTGTCTCTGATAACTGGATACCAAAAGCTAAAGCTAAACTGGGGTAAATCGGGAATAAATACCAGGGGACTTTGGTAATCATGAAAGAAATTACCAATAGATAAACACCACTCCACGCCATTACTAGTTTTGCCCAGCTAAGGTTGCGATTTTCCCAGGTTAAGCGGACAGTTTGCGGTAAAAATAATAGCCAGGGCCATGTGTATTTGAGAAGTTCAACCACATAGTACCAAGGCGGTTCAGGATTACCTTCTACAAATGAGCCAATTCGACCTAGTGATGGGTTTACAAGCCCAACTTGGGCGAAAGTGTAACCATAATGAATTAGTTGGGCGCTATACCAACCAGCGACAGGCACAATGCCAATGAAGATTGCTATCCACAGATAGTAACAGGTGAGCAGCCGTGGGGTATCCCAAAACAGAAATATGATCGCGATCGCACCTAGTAATACACCTAGCAGTCCTTGAGTTAGGCAAATAAACCCAAAACTGACACCAACACCAAGGCAATAACGTAAATCTCGGCGCGATCGCAACACGCACAACATCATCACCATCAAAAAACTTACCATCGCCCCATCCAACATTGCCAAGCGCCCATGACGCACCACAGGTAGCATTGTTAGATAAATTAAGGCGCTATAAATAGCAGCCCAACGTTGGCGAAATATCTCTCGAGCAATGCAATACAGTAAAGGTACAGATGTCGCTGTTAAAATTGCTCCAGGTAGACGAGTTGTGAACTCATTTTCGCCTCCTAGAGAATAAGCCCAGGCAATTAGCAAATGTATCAAAGGCGGCTTGTTATGATATGGTTCGCCTCCTAGCGTTGGGAAAAGCCAACGCATTGAACCTGCTGGAGCGTGCCAAATTTCACGAGCAACCTGTGCCACAGTCCCTTCATCCCAATCTCGCAGGGGCAATCCTCCCAGATTGATGCTAAACAGTAATACTGCTGCCAACAGCAATACTATTAGCCATACCCAATCAATCCATCTGCCAACCGTGCGATGCTGTTTTTCTAGATGACTCCAAATAAAGCTTCCTTCTTGCATATTCTATGTTAATCATTTTACTTGCTGGTTTGATTACATAGAGACCAAAGCGAATCTCCAATGTTGCCACCCAGTAGCAACGTATATTCTTAACAATTGCTAGTTTCCAAGATTAACTCAACTTTATCTAATTAGCGCTATTTTTTGAAAAATTTATCTTAACTATTGAAATAACATATAAATCGGAAAATGATAAAAATAATACAGACAACAAATTATTGAATACTTGGTTTTTATTCCGTAAATTAACTTGTATTTCATTTTGAATGTGACGCTTAGTTTAATTTTTATCTACTTAGCTTTCTAGCTTATTAAAAATTTTAGGAAATAATTGCTACAAGGTTGTAATGTCGTGCTGTATATTTAAAGAAATTAGTTTAATTTTTTTGATCGTAATTACAAAAAATTTTTAAATCTTCCGGTTCTTTACCATGTTGCCTTGAAATTTATTCTAAGCCTAACAGCCTCATTTTCAGCTAGAGGCTAGAAATACTAATTATTGCCTGTGCCGCAAGTCAGGAGGTGGAGCCTCACATTAGGCATTCCCAGTGCAAGCAATACAATACGTTTTGGTTGAGGGAAAAGACGCGATAAATCGCCGTCTCTACAAAGGACTGATTATTGTCAAGACTGCGATTTATAACTTTTATCAAAAACCTTATCCAAACTGTAGTGTCAATGAAAGACTGGAAATGAGACACACTAAAGAGCAATATAATTGAATAGTTGGAACTTTGATTAATCAGGATTTGGTATATTTTAAAACTAATTTTTGTTGATAACAATTGTTTTAGTGAATATGAGTGTGCTTCTTGAATTTAATATTTTTTATACTAAAAAATAAAGATTACTTGGAGTTTTAATTCTTTATTCTGAAGAGTAATCTTAATTTGTCTGATAAATTCTCGAAAGTAAAACCGTCGTTCTGTTTCCGACAAATCTAACCAAAATTGGGGTATTGAAACAGCTTGAGCAACAGAACGCAAATTAACTGGGGGAAGAGTCGCCAACTTTGCTTCAAGTGCAGAAATTTCTGTGCGGAGTTTGTAAGCCCTTAGCTTTGCTGTTTCAACATCTAAAATTCCAGTTTCGATTAAAGCAGGTAACTGAGCAAGTATTTCTTGCTGACGAGCGATCGCTTGCCCTAAATTATTCTTGACTGCATCCAATTGGGGAAAATTCATCCCTGCGACAGCTAAGGGTAAGTCACGGCAAACGGTTTCAATTGTATGTTCCAATACTTCTTGGTAGGGAATAGCCTTACACTTGGGGAGTTTAGGACAGCTAGTAGAACGTAAATAAAGATACTCCTTATCTTGGTTGCGTTGGGTGACACGAGTAACTGTCAAATGTGACTGACACTCAGCACAGACAACCAACCCAGCCAAAGAACGCCTAGCACTGGCAGTTCGGGATGGTAAACGGCTATTACGGCGTAAAAGTCGGTCAACTTGGGCTGCTTCTTCTTTAGAAATTATCGGAATATGTGTATTAGAGATAATTTCACCATTTTGGTAAGCTGTATTGCCGCGATAAACTGGATTAGTCAACCAGCGTCGCCCGGTTGTGACAGAGATTTTTTTGCCGTATTTTTTCGCCAAGTAACGAACCGAACCCCGCAGGGAACCATAGAGTAAAAAGTGTTCAAAAAAATCTTTGACTACTGGTGAAGTACTGCGATCAACAGTATATTTACCCTTACCTCTGCGATAGCCATAAGGAACTTTACCAGGTGGCGGCGCAACCTCAAGACGATTACGGGCGTGTCCTTGACGGATGCGACGACTACGTTGTTGACGTTGAATTGCATTTAGCAAATTCAGCAAGTCAGCGCCGAGAGGATAATTTTCGGAAGTATAGGGCTGTTCTGTAGCGATAATCGCTACTCCCATCGCTTCGAGTTTATGTAAGCGATCGCTAATTTCCTCTACAGTATCCCCTAATTCTTCCAGTCGCCGAATCAAGAGATAATCTGCTGGTTCAGTTTCGCAATCGGTAAATAATTGTTGTAATTGTGATCGCGTAGCGTGTCCGTAGGACTCTCGCGTAGTCTGTCCAGAAGACTCTGCCTTACCTAAATCTTCATAAACCCGATCCACCTCCCATCCCCAATCAGCTTGATCGGGAGAAGATTCTAATAGCGGATTGGTGTAAGAGTAAGCAATTATTTTCATTTTTCATTGGTCATTAGTCATTAGTCATTAGTCATTGGTCATTTGTCATTGGTCATTTGTCATTGGTCATTGGTCATTTGTCATTGGTCATTGGTCATTGGTCATTGGTCATTGGTCAATAATCAATAAATAGTTCTTCTTCCCCTGCCTTCTCTGCCCTCTGCCTCCCCTGCCCCCTGCCCCTCACTCCTGACTCAACTCAATAATATTTCCATCAGGATCTTGAGTGAATAGGGCAGGGCGACCGGAAGCGCTGGGTTGAATGGGATAATTATGATCGAGCAACTCTTGTTTTGCAGCGTCCAAGTTAGCCACTGAGAAAGCGACGTGAGGGTTGCGTCCCCATTTTTCGTTGGGGTTTTCGGTAGGGACAGTAGGTGCAACTATTAGGTGAATCTGATAGTTACCGACTTGATACCATGCACCAGCGTATTTTAGGGAACGATCTATTTTGGATAATCCCAATACTTTGCCATAAAAGTGTTCAGAGCGTTCTAAGTCAGTCACAAGAATTGCTGTATGGAGACTTTGGGTAATCTGCATTGTCGGTAAGTGCGATCGCGTTTATCTAAATTTTGACGTACTTTGAACCCTTGCGGAGTAATTATTCTCCACCCCTAGTAGGGCTTGACCAACATATTTTAAAGTCAAATAAGGATGTATTAGAGTCAGAGTATGCAGTTGAAAAATTTGACAGACCTGAATCCTGACAGCAGTTAACTAATGGGGAGACGCTGAATTAAGAGATCGTCATCGTGCAAATGAGCGATCGCATGGATTTTTTTGAAAATAACTCAGCTTGTTTCTAGACAAAAGCAAATAATCAGGTAACTAAAATGGCGAAAGAAATAGAGCGGAAATTTTTAGTGAAAGGAGATAGCTGGAGAGGATTAGTTGAAGGTAGTGTATATCGTCAAGGATACATTGCCACACAAGACAAAGCGGCTGTACGGATACGTATAGTAGGGGAAAAGAGTTATTTGACTATTAAAGGCCCCAGTATAAAATATTCGAGATTAGAGTTTGAGTATCCGATTCCTGTTGAAGATGCTCAAGAAATGCTTGAGGCATTATGTGAACGTCCCTTTATAGAAAAAATCAGATATAAAATCCAATCGGGTGGTTTGATTTGGGAAATAGATGAGTTTGATGGTGTTAATAAAGGATTAATCTTGGCAGAAGTTGAACTGAATGATGAAAATCAACAAATTGAACTACCAAGTTGGATTGGACAAGAAGTTTCTGATGATTCCAGATATTTCAACAGCAATTTAGTAAAACACCCTTTTTCACAATGGTAATGGTGAAAATATTGGAAACATCCCAATTTGGACAGCGAACTGCTGGTCAATTTATCGGCATCGACTACAGTCAAAGTCAGCCTTTTTAAGGGGATGCGTAGCAATACTGCTCGGGTTTTGGATTTTTAACTCAGAATTGGGTAAGGGGAAAAGGTTAAAGGTTTTTTCTTTCCCCTTTTCCCCTTACCCTTTTACCGAGCAGTATTAAGCGCCAAGGGAGTCTCCCCCATGAGCAGGTGGCATGGATTTAGAGGCATCTAGAACTTTTAATACCGACAAAGAGACTTTTAAAACATCCCATAACGCATTCGACGCAGAATCTGTTGTTTTAAACATTGAGGACAAAAATTATACTTGTTCTTTATTTTTTTGAGAAAGTTTTCGCCACAGACTTAAGTCTCTGAATGAGTAATATTAAAAAATTTCAACAAACTCTTGTTTTTTAGCACAATCTATGCAAATCTCATAAATATATACTACTTTAAATTGGTCGACTTACAGTAGTTTAGTCAGTAAATAGTCTTAATTAGCCAATAAACTCAAAATTTAGTGCCAAATAAACTTTTAGCCTCTATTACCCCAAATTAGTTTTTTTGAGGTTGGGGTTTCCAATCTCAAAAAAGGTCTTTTATGAATAAAACTGTAAAAGAACTCACAATCAATTTAGTGGCATTAAATATAGTTTTATTAAGCACAGTCGGTCTTTTCTGGAAAATCTTAAATCGGTGAGGGATTCCAATTAGGTCGAGAAAAGGAACCCAAAACTCTGAAGCTAAACAAGTTACTTAACTATCCACAAGTGAAAAATTTTATTAAAAAACAATATTAGGGACAAATAGTACGTGTATTTTAAATGCGAATGAAAGATGAGAATTTATTGCTTCGTCTTTCAGAAATTGGGAGTTACTAAACTTAAGCTATAACATTACTGGAGAGTAAACTTATGTTTTCTGGACAAATTGAAAGAGAATGTTTATATGGAGAAAATTGGACAATTTCGCAAAAAACTAAATTACCAGATAATCTACAGTTATTAGTGGATCAAGAAGAAGTAGGATGTGATATCTGGGAATTGCAAAGGCAAGAGTCTGATGATAAGCCGATTTATCCAAATCTTAATGAGGCTTCTGCTGCACTACGGCGTAAATAAACCACCAATTCTACATGGTTATTCTACTTTTTCTACTAGAATCTCCTCTGTATAATATCTCTAGCTATTTCATGCAAAATCGATCGAGTTCATCCTGTAAATCTCTACCCAATTTGTTTTACCTAGCAAGAGAAGGAATCAATATTAATGGCACATCTGTTTGAACCATTCAAGATTCGTGAAGTTACCTTCCGCAACCGCATTGCTGTTTCACCTATGTGTCAATATTCCAGTACAAATGGATATGCTAATGATTGGCACATTATTCATTTAGCTTCTCGTGCAGTAGGCGGTGCGGGTATAGTGTTCACAGAAGCAGCAGCAATAGAACCGCGTGGGCGCATTAGCCCGCAAGATTTGGGAATCTGGTCAGATGCACATATAGAAACTTTAGCCAAAACTGTGGCATTGATTCATAACTTTGGCGCTGTTGCAGGTATTCAACTTGCTCATGCAGGTAGAAAGGCCAGCACTGCCAAACCCAGTAAGGGAGGGAAAACGCTGGATGAATCTCAGGAAGGTTGGCGGCCCTTAGTTTCGAGTAGTGCGATCGCTTTTAGCCAAGATAGTCCAGTTCCAGAAGCCCTAAGTCTTGAGGGAATTCAGGAAGTTATTGATGCCTTTGTCCAAGGAGCTAAACGTTCTCTGCAAGCTGGTTTTAAGATAGTGGAAATCCATGCTGCTCACGGTTATCTACTCCACCAGTTTCTCTCACCCCTTGCTAACCAACGGCAAGATGATTATGGTGGTAGCTTTGAAAACCGGATTCGTCTGCTCATAGAAGTTATTCAAGCAGTTCGAGAGGTTTGGCCCCAGACAAATCCACTCTGGGTACGTATTTCTGCTACCGATTGGGTAGATGGGGGTTGGGACATCGAGCAAAGTATCGCTTTAAGTGACAAGCTTAAATCTCTAGGAGTTGATCTCATTGATACTTCATCAGGGGGAATTATACCGGGTGTCAAGATCCCAATTCAACCTGGTTATCAGACTCAGTTTGCCGAACGCATCCGCCGCGAAGCCAATATCCATACAGGAGCCGTAGGCTTAATTACAGCCCCTGAACACGCTGACGAGATTATTCGCACAGAAGTAGCCGATATAGTGCTGTTGGGACGTGAACTACTCCGCAATCCTTATTGGCCGCATCTAGCAGCTAAACAGTTAGGACACGATAAACTCTGGCCTGTTCAATACGATCGAGCTTGGCTATGATATCGCTTGTACTTAATTTACTATTTAGCGGTAGGGGAAATTCATAAATTGCCCCTACCTGAAAATAAGGGCTTGAGACATTGTTTGGTATAAGTCCTGGATAATTCAATACAGTTCAGTTAAGCATCTCTTTCTTCTCTCTGCGTTCTCTGCGCCTTGGCGGTTCGTAAAAAAACGACTTTGGTAAAAGTTTTAGCCTTAACTGAACTGTATTGCTGGATAATTAAGCTAAAAATATTTTAATTTGCATCCTCAAAAAAATGAATCTCTTGTGGGGTAGGCATCTTGCCCGCCCTGGTTGTGCAAATTAAATACGCGACAGCTTAGAAATTAATTTATGAACCTTCTTTGGCAAGTTGGGCTTTTGCCTGTTGCCACAAATTTTCTAGCTCATCCAAACTGTAATCAGAAAGGGGGCGAGCGACAACTGCCTCCATTTTTTCTAATCGCTGGACAAATCGCTGATTTGTCCCTTGCAAACCAGCACTAGGGTCAAGATTATGCCAACGGGCTAGCTGAATAACTGCAAAGAGTAAATCACCTAATTCTGCTTGTTGTCGCGCTGGTGTTTCTTCAGCTAAAGCCTGTTGAAATTCACCCAATTCTTCATGAAACTTATCCCAAACGCCCTGAATATTTTCCCATTCAAACCCAATGGCAGCAGCCTTTTGAGAAATTTTCATCGCTGCTGTCAACGGGGGAAGGGTGCGCCCATAACGACCGAGTTTAGCACTAAGTTTTTGCGCGTCTGGGGATGATTCGCCTTTTTCCTGCGCTTTGATTTGTTCCCAATTTTGCCGCACCTCATCTACACTGGCTACTGACACATCACCAAACACATGAGGATGGCGGCGAATCAACTTTTGGGAAATCCCCTGAGTTATTTCTTTGAGAGAAAATTGTCCCGATTCGCTAGCGATTTGGGCTTGCAATACCACCTGTAATAATAAATCGCCTAATTCTTCTGCGATCGCCTTCTGATCCCCACTCTTAATTGCATCCACCACCTCATAAGCTTCTTCAATCACATAAGGCGTAAGCGTTTCGGCAGTTTGCGCCAAATCCCACGGACAACCACCATCAGGCGATCGCAATTTTGCCACCACCTCAATCAATTCCTGCAAAGCTGCCAAAGTTTCAACTTTGTCATTTGTCATTTGTCATTTGTCCTTTGTCGTTCTGCCGTTGCTCTTTCTGGTAACTGTAGCTCGACGAGTACCGCGACTTGTAACTTTCCGCTTCTTCATTTTGCCACTAGGAAGCAACCCCCGAACCCCCTGCTTTCGCACGCGCTTATATGCCGAACCACTCCAATCGCTGAGAGAATGGCTCATCGCCCCAAGTTCCAACCCTAAAAACAGGGCGATATATTCAGTATCATATTTCAGGAGCGATCGCCCCACAGTTTGCCCCAAATCTTGCCAAGTAAAACTCAGATTCCATAATTTTTCGGCAATTGCCAAAACCAAAATTGCCAAGATAGCTAGCAAACACCCTAGATAAAGTATCCGCAGAATCGTGCCAATAATCGGCCCGTGGGATAAAAAAGAACGATGCCGCAGACTTTTTTGATAAGGTAGCCAAATCCAGCGCAAGAAACCCCAGCGTTGAAATTGCACAGAGTAAATATCCAAATCGGGGCCAAACATCAGCCCTCCAAATAGAAACCCGCCTGCAACCAACAAAGTCGCATTGCTACTGCGAGTCTGCCAGAAAGTAATGCCCGCCACCAACGGCAGAGCATACATAGTAATGCGATCGTGCGTCCGACCAGAAGGCATCCTTAATCCTGTTAGCGATAGCGGGGCGTTTAGTCCGTGCTGAGTAACTTAATACTGAGCCAGTATAAGAGAAAAAAAGATTTTCCCAAAACTACTAGCGCAATGCAAAATCTTCTGCTATATTAGTTAAGGATTGGTCAAGCGGGCGGTTAGCTCAGTTGGTAGAGCGCCTGCCTTACAAGCAGGATGTCATCAGTTCGAGTCTGGTACTGCCCATTAATTTAATTAAGGCTAGAGACAGCTTAAATGCAGTTTCTAGCCTTTTTTAAACGAATCACAATTCTTAATTAGCTAGCTACTATTAACCTATCTTGCATATCTTCAGAATAGAGAGTACTTGCTCTTGCAGATAGGGTTAGGTCTGTATTGGACTCATGGGACTTCCAGAAAATAAATTATCCAGTAGTTACTCGGTTAAGCCTACAGATAACAGGCGCGTTACGCTGTTGTGCTAAAACACCTCACTGGAATGTCCTTAACTCCTAATTCCCAGTCAAAATGCCTAATGAAATTTGGTTATCACAATTGCAAAAACATCGTGCGATCGCAGTTATCCGCGCCCCTAAAATCGAATTGGGAGAGGAAATGGCAATGGCTGTAGCATCTGGGGGAATGCAGCTGATTGAGATTACCTGGAATAGCGATCGCGCTGGAGAATTAATCAGTCAACTACGCTCAAAATTACCCGCTTGTATCATTGGTACTGGTACGTTATTCAATGTGCAACAGCTACAAGAAGCGATCGCTTCTGGGGCGCAATTCCTCTTCACACCCCACGTTGACTCAGCAATGATTCAAGCAGCACAAGAAAAAAATATACCTATCATCCCAGGAGCGTTGACTCCTACAGAAATTGTTACCGCTTGGAGTCAGGGCGCTAGTTGTGTAAAAGTGTTTCCTGTACAAGCAGTGGGAGGAGCTGATTACATTAAAAGTTTGCAAGGGCCACTAAGTCAGATTCCCTTAATTCCTACAGGCGGTGTCACTCTAGAAAATGCTAAAGAATTTTTGCAAGCCGGAGCGATCGCTGTTGGTTTGAGCGGTGAATTATTTCCTAAAAAGCTTGTCACAGAGGGAAATTGGCAAGCGATCGCATCTAGGGCAAAAAACCTCATACAACAGTTAGGTTAAATTAGAATCAAATTATCAAAAATTCACGTCTATTAAAGTAATAGATAGGGAAATAAAAGTGAAACCTAATAAGTTTCTCAAGACTTCATGATTTGAGTGGGAGTGTATCTAAAATGAAAAAACTGATTTATCCTGACTGGGTGCATCGCTTAAAAATACTTCTTACTGGTACAGTACTGTCTTTAAGTGTTTTTACTACTACTGGAACGAGTGAAGTTTGGGCAAATTCCAAAGATCAAGTAATTGCCCAAAAAATCCAGACATTACAACAATCAGAGCAGCGCTGGATTCAAATTGACCTTTCAAAGCAACGATTAATAGCTTGGGAAGGTGACAGAGTGGTTTATGGAAGTGCTATTTCCTCTGGTAAAAAAGCTACTCCCACTCTTGTTGGTACTTTTAAGGTTCAATCTAAGTTCAAAACTACGCGAATGCAGGGAGAAAACTATAATGTTCCCAACGTTCCTTATGCGATGTTTTACGAAGGTAATTATGCTATTCACGGAGCTTATTGGCATAAGAGATTTGGCACTCCAGTAAGCCACGGCTGTGTGAATATCGCACCTAAACACGCTAAATGGCTATTTCAGTGGGCATCAGTAGGGACACCAATAGTCATCCAGAAATAGTAGGTGAAGCAGTCTAGAAGGCAATTTAGGTAAAATCATAAATAACAAAAAATCAAGACAATTAAGTGATTCCCAGCAAGATTTTATGCTGGGAATCTTCGGAGTCAGAATTACTGAATTTGAAATAAAATATATAAAAGGGGATTCAGACCAATTTTGGATTTTAGATTTGGTATTTAGGACTAAAAGTCCTTTCCTAAATTTGGTATTATCCAGTTAGCTCCAAAAAAATAAGCGTAAATCCTGACAATTACTGTGTGAAACTACAAATGCAAATATTAATTCCGGGAAAATTTGCATTGACGCATTTAAATTACAGATTTTTTTTGTAAAAGTTGTTATTAGTCATTAATGAATGACAAATGACCAATGACTAATTGAATGCGGATTAGTTTAGGACTGGTTTGGAAAAGCATTAGCGGATGAATTGCGTAAATCCTTCACAGCAAATTAGTAATCAACCTGGAAATTTATAGTTTCCAGAAAATTACTTCACTTCATGATTTTTGCGTACTTTAGAAGGTGAGGCATAATGCAATCCTGGATTCGTAGTGGTGGGATTCGTTCTTCCAAAACTTTTTGTACAGGCGTAGCGCTGATGGTGGTGGCTTTATTTTCTTGGTCAGCACCGTTAGCAGGCGATCGCCACTCTGATACAGCGATCGGTGCGTCAGTAGATGAAAATGGCATCACTGAGCCTAATATCAGCCAAACATCCGAACCTCGGTTGATTGAAATTGACCTGTCGGAGCAACGGTTACGTGCATGGGAAGGCAAAAAACTTATTTATTCATACCGTATTTCTGGAGGGAAGCGATCGACTCCCACACCCATAGGTAGATTTCGGATTAATTCTAAGTATCGCACTCACCGGATGCGAGGCAGGGGCTACAATATTCCTGATGTTCCTTACACAATGTATTTTTACAGAGGCTACGCCATCCACGGCGCTTACTGGCATAATCGTTTTGGCACTCCAGTCAGCCACGGTTGCGTAAATTTACCTGTTAAGCAAGCACGCAATGTTTACAATTGGGCTAGCTATGGGACTTCAGTAGTGGTACATAAATAATTGTTAATTCGTAATGGGCTACGCCCCGCTACGCTAACGTAATTCGTAGTTAAGAGTTTTAATTACGAATTATCGTGATGATGAATTAATCACTGGTGCAATTTTTTTCTGAATGTATGGATAGGTGATTTAACTCTGTAAATGCACCTGTCCATAGATACTGCTAGACTAAAAACACATCTTCGAGGGATTCAGGAGTCATGAGTTACTCAACAACTCAACTACTTACCCTGGAGGAGTTTCTGAAGCTTCCAGAAACAAAGCCTGCAAGCGAATATATTAAGGGTAAGATTATTCCTAAGCCAATGCCGCAAGGGAGACACAGCCGCTTGCAAGGCAAACTTGGTGCTGTTGTGAATGAAGTTGCAGAAAATCAGAAGATTGCCTATGCCTTTCCAGAATTACGGTGTAGTTTTGGAGAGCGATCAATTGTGCCTGATGTAGCTGTATTTCAGTGGGGACGCATACCGTTTACCGTTGATAATGAAGTACCTGATAATTTTGAACTTCCACCAGACTGGACGATTGAGATTCTTTCGCCAGAACAAAAACCTAACAAAGTAATTGGAAATATTCTCTACTGTCTAAAGTATGGTAGCCGCCTGGGATGGTTTCTTGATCCTGATGACCTCAGTATTTTGGTATTTCTACCAGAGCAACAGCCAGTCCTATTGCAGGGAGAAGATTTTTTGCCTGTATTACCAGAAATTGAACTTGCACTAACCGTCAATCAAGTTTTTGGATGGTTAAAGATGGGTGGCTAACAATAACTCGCCTCGAATGAGAAGAAGCGTAGGCGTAGCCCGTCGTAGACATCGCTCTATAGCAAATACTAAATTTATAGACATAAATCATGTCTATAATAGACACGATCCTGAATAAAAGAGGTAGGAGAATGAACTGGAAAATTGCAGAAGCGAAACAGAGGTTCTCCGAACTAATTCATGCTGTAACTAAAGAACCGCAACTCATCTACAACCGCAATGAACTGGTGGCTGTTGTTGTTGAAGCTGGGATGTTTGAGGAATTTTTGGCGTGGCGCAAGCAGGGCGAAAATATTTCTCTCGCTGATGTTTTCAAAGAATTACGCCAGATAGCTGTTGAAGAAGATTATATCCTTGAAGTACCCTCCCGCCAAGACCGTCTTAACCCTTTCGCTGATGCCATCGATGACTTTTCTCTGTGACACTAACATTATCAGCGAGTAAGACTCCAACCTAACTCTGGTGTACAGAAATGGGCAGAAAGAGTTTCCTCTATAGTTTTGAGTGCGATCATCGTTGAAGAAATATTTTACGGATTGACATTCAAGCCCAACCCTAGAATTCAAATATGGTTCGAGAGCTTTTTAGAAAATAACTGTCAAGTATTGCCTATAACAATTGAAATTGCCAAGCGCTCAGGTGAATTGCGAGGTCAACTAAGATTAAGTGGGAAAACACATACCCAAGCAGATATGATGATTGCTGCTACTGCTCAAATTCATCAATTGACTTTAGTAACGCGCAACATCCGGGATTTTGATGGCTGTGGTATCCCACTTTTAAATCCTTTTAGTTAAACGCACAATAGTTTAACTCAACTGTGCTACAAGTTGATTTTCCAAAAGCGTGTCATTAGTTAACAAGTCTTCAACGGTGATTCGCAAAAAGCGTTGCTCATCAACTTGAAAGAGAATTTTGATGCGATCGCTTCCAGGATATCCGGGTGGTGTCAGTTGGGCAATTGTCCTCGCGCCTTCTTGATCGTTGAGGGGTTTGACAGTGGTTTCACTACCATCAATACGACGAGTAATTAAGCGATCGCCATCAAAATAAACTTCAGTGCTACCCGTATCTGCTCCCAATTCTCCCATAATTAATTCAATACTAGGCTGATTTTCTAAAGAAGCACCTAGAACTAATTCCACTGGCTGACTCATCGGGTATGCTTGTCCAGCTTTAATTAAAGAATGCCATTTGTGACGCTGATTGCGGCGATCCCAGTAGCGGATACCATAACTATGATACAGAAAGTCTTTGATTTGTATCCCTTGAGCTAACTGTAATGCACCTTGAGCGATCGCTTCAAATGGACGTTCGCAACGGATTTTTTCTGGCTCAAAATACTGTTTTATCCATGTCTGCACTGCTGGTAATTGCACTGTTCCACCAACTAACAAAACGGCATTAATATCAGGAAGTTCTATCCCTTGACGTTTTGCTTGCTGCAACAGTGTCGTCATCGATTCATCTAATAACTCAAAAAATGCGTGTTCTTTGAGGATATCGTCAAAAGTGTCGCGGTTTAATTCCAATTCATAACTTTCAAATGTTTCATCATCAAAATAAACTTCACTAGCTTGGTTTTGCGTTGATAGCTGAATTTTCACCCGTTCTGCCAATCGTGTTGTCAAGGGACTTACCGCCAACTCTTGAGTTTTGGCAAAGTAATCTACCAACCAATTATCAATATCAGTACCGCCTAGATTTTGCCCTGCTTTCGCCAAGACACGGGCAGTTTTAACTTTTTGTTTTGAATTTTCAGCCAGAGACTTATTACCCCACTTGAGGAGAAATCCCAACGGCTTTGTAGTTGCTTGCACGCCTTGATCCAACCGGACAAGGGACAAATCTAAAGTTCCACCGCCGAAGTCAATTACCAAGAGAATTTCTTGATCTGCTAAACCATAACCCAAGGCTGCGGCTGTGGGTTCATCCAGCATCCGCACCTGTTCGACGGGAAGGGATTGGCAAACGTTTCCTAACCAATGACGATAGGCTTCAAAGCTGTCTACAGGTACAGTTAACACGAGAGAATCTAACCCACCTTGTAGTGGCGCTAGTTCTTCAATTACTTTGGTGAGGAACCATTGCCCTACTTGCTCAAAGGTGACAATTTGCCCATCTAATTCGGGTAAGAAACCTTGGATATCTGCACCAATACCGCGTTTGAAGCTGCGGAAAAATCGCGTTTCGCCTTTGAGGTCAAGACCGCGATCGCGTACTTGTTGCCCGACTAAGACTTGATTCTGGCTTGCGTCTTCAACATAAACCAAGCTGGGAATCAGTGGCGGATTGAGACTTTGTTTGATTGATAAACCTGGTAGAGTCAGGGTTTCTGGCTGCTGGGTTACAGGGTTCCAACGAGCAATGACTGTGTTGCTAGTACCAAAATCGATTGCGATCGCCATATTTTATATTTATTCTCTCGCACGAAGATGCCAAAGCTGCTTTCTTTGTGATTATTCTCTATAAGCTACCAAAAATGCAAATGCACCCAGAGGCTTGCTGCTTTGGATTCCAACCCAGATATCAATTCAGTCTATTGCAGCTAAGTGTTAGCACAGTTAGACAATTGGCTTGTCAGAAAGCATGGAAATCATTGGCTGTAAATGTATAAAAGGAGCAATAAACTCAACAGCAGGCTTTATAATAGTTCCAGTCTTTTTCTTATTGGCATGAGGTGCTTAAAACTCACTTCACACGCAGATGCTGAAATGTCATAAATCGCCCCAATCAACGAAGGCAGGAGGCAGGAGGCAGAAGGGAAACCTCTCCCATAAAGGGAAGAGGTATGAAACGGATGAATATGTTCTCGTGCTACGCATCGCACTTCGTGCCGCAATGCTTTCGCAAAGAATGTTTTTAATTTTTCGCGCCACTTGCGGGCGTTAGCGGAGCGGGACGCAGTACGGTTTGTACCTTTTCTTCCCTCTGCCTCCTGCCTTTCTTCTATCAAAAGAGATTGCATCTTAGTTGGTGTAAGATATTCTCTAGATATATAATGCTTGTTGGGTAGACGAGTTGGGGGTGGCAACCTAATTTACTCTCACTGGTAGTGTCCGGTGTACGCGACTTATTATGGACAGTCTACCTCGCTATGATCCCTATTCCGACGTTGAGAGTAGCGCCACTTAAGAGTTATTGCGAACAGTTGTTAATTGTTAAATACGTCCGCTTTTTCCAGTCGAATCCCTAGCGAAAAAGCGATCAGCTTTATATGCAAATTCAGGGGTAAAAGAGCTTACTAATATTTCTCTGTTTGTAAAATGTGACACTCGCATTCCGGTCTATTATGCACCCAAGTAATTTGAGAACCATCAAATAAGGGAATTTCTACTTGCCACCACTCCCCACCCCGTAGGCGACGATACCAGCGAAAGTTTGAGTAAGTCCAATCTAAAAGTTGCATAAGCTAATTTGAAGCTATCTTGCCCTTGGTGTCAGCGACGCTATATCTACCCCGACAAATACACAATAACAATCCCAATATTGACATTTAATCTACCAACAGAACCAATTATTAATAGCCTTGAGATAGGTGCTTCTAACTCTGAAGACAGTCCTAGTAAAGCCTCTAGCCTCTTGTTATCGGCTGCTACAACCTAATCAATCCTAAATTAATGGATTTTGATTCTGACTATAAATTCTAAAATCGCTATCTTCTGTCAATAAAACAACGTAAGTGACCAAAAAGCTGATTATTTCGTTCACCAATCCAGGCCATTAACCCAGATTTATGAATAAGACACATAGCAAAGCTGCTTACGTAGATTATATTGTTAAACTTCCTGAGCGATCGCTGGAGGAGTTTTGTTGCTGGGTATATCGCTTCATGGGCAATGCTCAGTTCATCTATCCCAACATCTAGCTGAACAACACCAGAAATTTGCTCGTGCATTAATAGATCGGTATTCTTCCAAAGCTATATAAATCAGAATTTTATTACAGAAACTACCACTAACCTGGAGTTCCAGGTTAGTGGTAGTTCAGGCTCAATCTTCATGCCTTAACTGCCATACTGCACCGCAAGCGGCCCCAGCCCCAGCTAACAATCCGGTACTCATTCCTTGGATAGTTTTTTGGATCGGATCTTGAGTTAGACAGTCGCTTGTAACCTTACTGTCTTCTAAGCAGAGATTACTTTCTGCCCAAGCAGCAGTACCTCCCAAAATTACACCAGTTATACTACAGCAAACAACTAGCAGCAAAAGGCGTTGAGTTTTTCTAACCATAGATAGATGTGTTAAAGATTAGAGATAGTGATTTACTTTCAATTACTTTACACATACTTGCTAGCAAATGTCAGCTGGTTTCAAAATTGAAACAGGTCAAAGTTGATTTTGCCTGTATTAAGGATACAAATCGCATAAATTAATTATATTTTTACCTCTTCTGAGGCACTAATACTGGTATTTTATGGGCATCAGCTACAGATTTGGCGTGTTGTCCAACAGTCACAACATTGAACTGACTGGATATAATTTCCAAACTTTTGTTCACTATTGCCAGCTTCTTGTAGGTGGGGAGACTCATTCCAGGGAAGAATGATAACTCTGGCACATCCTCTTGACTTACAAAGTCTGTAGGATGGAATAGCAAAGAAGGCTGCACACGTGTAAGTTTACACAGCCATAGGGCAATTCGGAGGTATAGTAACGCGGCTTCAGAAGAAAATGTGCTTATATACATTATGTAACTGAAGTGAATTGGCACCTTAAAAATAGGCATGGTGGTAACGGGAATTTCAGTCAATTTATCCTTACCCATCTTCCACTGGTAAGGTTTTAAAGGCTGTAAACCGTCTTTTAAACCGCCAAACAAGGCTTCGCGTTTCTTGCGTTCTTCCTTGCTCAGTTTACAAGTCATTAAATAATAAGCTCGTGCTATGGGCCCCAAAAATGTGGGAAAAGTTGAAGCATCATATTCGTATCCCCGTCGTGCTAGGACTTTCAATACCGCAGGCGAAAAACTGTATCCAGGCCCCCGAAAGCCGATAGGATGTTGATGGGTAACGCGCTTGATATGTTGTTCGGCCAACGCCACTTCTTGTTCAATTTCATCCTCTGAATATAGGTGTAGCCAAGGATCGTGGTAGAATGAATGATTACCTATTTCGTGACCAGCGTTAGCGATCGCTTGTAATGCCTTAGTGTTCTTTTCCAAGGCGGCATCCTGACCCACAATGAAGACTGTGATTGTCACATCCCACTGCTGAAAAATATCTAAGAAACGAGGGACTGCAATATCTAAGTAAGAGGGAAAAGTCTCCCAACCAGGAGCGCCCTGATTTTTTAGAAAAGACCAAACATTATCCAAGTCTAAAGAAAGACTGGCTATTGGTTGGTTTCCTCGTCGCTTCGTTTTCATTATGAGTTTAAGTATTTGGATAATTTTAAGCGTAAATTAAGTCTTAGGAAGACAGATTTAATAACCTGCAACTTTATTCCTTAGAAGTGACTAGGACGCGCTATTAGACATCGCACCAGCTACAGAGATTATAAATTAGATCAGCATATTTTCTAGATTATGATGCTCAATCTATATCATTAGTTTCAATAAAAAGCGATTATACAAAAAATTTTAAACATCCTACTATATATTGATTTGCTGCCTTTGAGTCAAACACATTGCAATTCCCTTTTCGTAGTAAGCTGCCTCATTAATAAAAATCGGCCAAACGGTAGATGCACCCTCATAAACAATTGTTTTATCATCAAAAGTTATAAACATTGGGTCTCCTGGATTCAAGGCTTGGTAATCCTTGTCCTGAAGCTCTGGATGAATCATTGCAAAGATTTTACCATCCTGTTGTTTTGGATAGTCCACAACTGATAAATGGTCATAAAGAATCAACGTTTCATTAGTTGATGCAATTTTACCTTGATTAAACTGTTCTAGATAGTCGAGAACTGCATAAACAAGTTCCTCTGTTTGTTGGAACAACGTTGCTTTTAAGATACCTTGAGCAATAGGGCCAACCTCAATTGCAAAGCCTAATTCGCACAGGGAATTTACAAATGGATTTTCTGCAATTGATTTAAAAGAGCAGCGATAAATCCTCACTAAAGGGCTAATCTGACTGAGATAAGCAGCCAATTGCAAGTTTAAGGGATGACTGTTTACCAAAATAATTGTCAGACCCATGTTAGCAGTACTGCTGTGTAAGTCTAAGATAAAGTCTGCTTGCTTATTTCTGTTTAATCCTAGAGTGTCCTGAATTGATTTAGCTTGTAATTCTTCGTAACTGTTAAGAGTTGAATCTTGTAGATCTTGTTGGAGAAAACAGCGATTTAAATCCTTCTCTAAATATCGCCTCCCGGCGGCAAAAGCGTTAGGATTTGCTAACAGAGTAACTGTCTCAAAACTTTGTCTAGTAATTAAGTCAGGAAATTGAGCAAATTTTTGGATTAAATAGGCCCCAGTAAACTCATTGCCATGAGTTCCACCAACAATTGCAACTCGATTAATCTGGTTCACAATTATACCGACTCCAGAATGTAGCCTCTCAATCAAGAGGCAGAGGTAAGGGATCAGGGGGCATGGGGCAGGGGAGAAAAGAGAAATTTTTAGTAATTTTTACTACTAAAATAGCTCGAAATACACTTATTTATTTCTCTCCCCCTGCTCCCCTGCTCCCCTGCTCCTCTGCTTCCCTGCCTGTTTTTCAATGTACATTATGAAGCATTCAGTGTGCCGATGCGATCGCGTCCAGATGGTTCATAAAGATAAGACATATCAGGCCCATCAGGAATAATCCCACCGGGGTTGAGTGGGAAGAGGTTTCCGTAGTAGTCACGCTTCACACTCTCGACATCGCAGGTATCAGCTACACCGGGAAGCTGATATACATCGCGTAAGTAAGCTCCCAAGTTGTGATAGTCTCGAATTCGCTGCCTATTGCACTTAAACAACCCGTAGTAAGCACTATCAAACCTAAACAACGTCGTGAATAAACGGACATCTGCAAGCGTGAGATTGTCTCCACACAAATATCGACTAGTTTGCAATGCAATGTCAATCTCATCAAGAGTCGTAAACAGTTCATTACAAGCTTGGTTGTACGCTTCTTGGGTTTGGGCAAAACCGCAGCGATACACACCGTTATTTACTGCGTGATAAATTTTCTCATTCCACCAGTCAATTTTTTCTTTGAGTGCTTCTGGGTAAAGATTCAGTGTGGGATTGTTGGCGAACTCGTTAAATTCCGAGTTCAGCATGACGATAATTTCTGAACTCTCATTGTTAACGATAGTTTTTGTTTGGTTGTCCCATAAAATTGGAACTGTTGAGCGTCCACTGTAACCAGGCTCTGCCAGTTGATAAAATTCAGCTAGTGTACGACAACCTTCTTCTTCTTCGCTGAATATCCAACCGCCTTCAATGGGAGAAGGAGAGACGATACATACTGATATTACCGCTTCAAGTTTTTTGAGCGATCGCACAACCAGGGTTCGATGCGCCCAAGGACAACCCAACCCAACATAGAGTTTGTAGCGTCCTGCTGCTGGTGGGTGTGGATTTCCTTTTTCTGTACCAATGAACTTGCGAAACTGGCTATTAGGACGAATATATGCTCCCGACTGATTGCTAGGAGCAAGCTTTGACATCATTACCTGCCACATAGTCGTCCAGACAAACTTTCCCAGCCAGATGATGAGCTTCGGAGGGAGTGTCTTCCCCTTTTTCTTGGGGAGATTTTTTTCGTCATCCATCGGAGTCGAGTTACTCATGGTGACAATCTTGCTTTGGGAATTCTTACAAGCTAATCGTATCAAACTTGCGATCGCTTTGCTACATCTCTAACCAAAGAGGTATTGCTTTTTTTAAAAGCTGCTTACTTTTCAGACTTTAATATCTGTATTTGCTGTAATAAATTGCCCATTAATTGACTAGAAGGCTTAAGGAGGATTTAGCGATATTTTGATTTTTTACCTAACGTGCATTGTATCACATCAAACCATAAATTTCAAGTTTAATGTGAAGAATTAATAGCATTTAAAATCTAGTCTTCAATCTATTTTAGAAACACAAGTTTTAAGCTAACTATATATAGCTTCAAGCCCGAAAACATTTATGGGATATAGATTACGCTATTATATCCCTTATTTCAAGAAGCCAGTACAGGGATTAATTTGATACTAAAAAGCATGGGTAAGTTACAGCATAATTACTATTGGCAAAATAAATTTCACCTTAGCTTATTAATAATAATATCGGATCTTAATATCATTAATAAGTATAAAGAAGTCTTTCTATAAATATAAGTTTAGGAATAAATTACTTAAAGAGGAAAGACTAAAATTTACGTAGTCATAATTGTAAATAAAGTGACTCAAACTAACAGTAAAAATAACCTTCTAAAGGAACCAGATTTAGGGACTTTCATAGCTCAGGCTACTGCTACAGACAAATGGCAAGTATTGTCTTACAAAGCCCCAATTCTACCCATACATGCCGCCCTTCTTCGTACTGGTAAGATATTCTTTTTCTGTGGTTCAGGTAACGATCCGGCTCGGTTAAATACTCCCTACGACAGTGTGGTTTGGGATGTAAACAAGGGAACTTTTACCCATCAAGCACCCCCATTAGATAGTAATAATCAACCTATTGACCTTTTTTGCGCTGGTCACTCCTTCCGCTCTGAGGGTCTGCTAATGGTTGCAGGTGGAACTCTGCGCTATGACCCATTTTATGGTTCACCCTCTGCTCTACTGTTTGATCCTATTACCGAGAAATGGGTCAAGATCCCATCAATGAATAATGGGCGTTGGTATCCTACTGTGTTAACACTAGGTAGCGGTCGGATCTTTGCACTATCTGGGCCGGATAAAGATGGCAAGCTCAACAGACAACCAGAAATTTATTCTGTTACATTTTCAAATGGTTGGAACGCTTTTCCAATAACTAGCCCCTTTCCGGCATACGCGCAATTGTTTCTATTAAGTAGTGGGAAAATATTTTATTCAGGTGCCCAGATGGGCGGTAACTCTGGAGTAGCGCCAACAATACTAACCCTACCAGATACATTTACGCAATCCATTACAGAAAAAGTGGTACCAGGGCTGCAAAACCCAGATTTCGGCAATCAAGGTGCTAGTGTGCTTTTACCACCGGCACAAGACCAAAAAGTTATGATTATCGGTGGGGGTAATAATACTACAGCAACAAACAGGGTAAATATTGTAGATTTAAAAGCTACTAATCCAACTTACGTAGCTGCAAAGTCTCTAAATTATGCTCGGATGCATCACAGCGCTGTTTTGTTGCCCGATCGCACTGTGTTTGTTTGTAATGGTAGCAAAATGAGTGAGGACACAACACAATCAATGCTACCAGCAGAAATCTACAATCCAGCTACAAATACCTGGACAATAGTAGCTAAACAAGGTGTCCCTCGCGTATATCACTCTGTGGCTTTGCTGCTGCCAGATGGTAGGGTAGTTGCAGCTGGGGGCAACCCTCAACGGACTGTTAATGAACTGCGGTTAGAAATTTACAGTCCTGCGTATATGTCACGGTCACGACCAATTATTCAGAGCGCTCCTCAAACATTGAGCTATGGACTGCAATTTACGATTCAGACACCCCAGGCTGGAAATATTAAATGGGTTAGTTTGATTAGACCAATGGCAACCACTCATTCCTGCGATACAGAACAAAGGATAGTCGATGTGCCGATTAATTCTAGGAACTCTACTTCTTTGACTGTCACGGCAACAAACAATCGAAACATAGCGCCGCCAGGGTGGTACATGCTTTTTATTACTGACAACAATGGGACACCTTCAGTAGCAACCTGGACGCGAATATTTTAACCTTACCCGTTTAACTTAATAAAAGTCATTAATTATAGGAGTGGAAATATGAATTCCAAGCTCTCACGTCGGCAGTTTGGCCAGTTGGCAATTGCTGGAACTGTAGTATCTGTGCTTAGTTATTTAACCCACAAAGCCTTGGCGCAAACACCAAGTTTAAATCCAAGTTTAAATAACATTATCGGTATAGGTTCTAGCTCTATCATCACCACAGACAAAACGGTTATTCCAGAGGTAAACACCACTGAATTAGATAGCACTGCCCCAAACAATGTATCCACAGATATTAAACCTGTAGGACTTGTTTTGCAATCCTTAACTACAGGAAATAGTCAGGTACTTGCAGATAAAAGTACGCCTTTAGCAGAGCCTAATGAGATATTAAGTGGCTTCACTTCTTTAAGTGATGGCACACTTGTTATAGCCATTACTCCTGTTACGACTAGTAGGAAACAGGCAACACCTACTCGAATTACATTTTTGGGCACGCCGATAAGAACTTTGACCGTCTCAGGACTTAAACAGAATCAACAGCTTGGGAGTTTGCTAGGCACTAATGATGGGCGACTCATCGGTCTAGTAGGTAAAAAGAACGGTACACCACCGATCTTATTAGTAGATATTAACCTTCAAACAGGAGAAATAAGTTCTATTAATAAGATTAAATTCCCGAACGATGAGCGGGTTAGCAATCTAGCTGAGTGTCCAGATGGAAAACTCTATACTTCTTTAGTTGGATTCAATGGTGATACAACTTTGGTGCAGCTAGATTCAAATCAAAAAAAGCCGATTAGACTGGCACAATTGAAAGTTGATGGTAAAGAATGGAATAATGGCTTACAAAGCTTAGTTTGCTCTGCAACAGGTCAACTCCTTGCCTTTGGAGCGATGAGGTATGAAACACCTAATGCTGTGTATAGCGTAGATAAGAACAGTGGAAATATGACTCGGCTGCAAGACTTTGAAGTTACTCAGATTACAGTTGCTCGTGGGTAGAAGAGATGGGGCAATTCATGCAGACGTATTCGTGGAGCGTCTCGTAGAGAAGTGTCTTCCCGCAGGGTATTGCCCAGACAGAAAATCTAGGCTATCACTCAATACAGTTCAGATAAGACCAAAACACTTGTAGAGACGGCGATTTATCGCGTCTTGAAAACCCAAAATTTTTGCCAGTCGCCCTTAACTGAACCGTATTGGGCTATCACTACCTTTTTGCGTAAGTCCTAATCAAGAATATTTTGAGTATTTCAATTAATTGACAAAAGTCGCTTTATTCTAAGTAAGTTAGCACAATAAAATCAAACAATATAAATAAAAATGAACTAGTGGTCTGTCCCATTAATTTTGAGAGATAAGAGAACGAACCGCAAAGGACGCAAAGAACGCAAAGTAGAAGAGGTAAAGAAGAGAAATTTAAAACTGATTCACCTATCAGAATTAATGGAACAGACCACTAGGCTAAAGCCCTTATACCTATTGCCTTATTTTAACGACAATTATTTACGCTTACTTATTTAATCTCTAACAGATGCCTTTTCCCTAAGAAACGCATCAAATGTAAACCGATCGGGTAATGAAGTTTGTGCGCCTGATTTTGTCGTCGCTAAAGCACCTGCTGCTGCACCCCAAACAACTGCTTGATGTAAAGAAAGTCCTGCAAAAAGTGCCGCCGTTAAGCCACCATTAAAAGCATCGCCAGCTGCTACTGTGTCAACTGCATGAACTGGAAAGACGGGGACAAAAAACTTTTCTTCAGCAGTGGCACAAAAAACACCTTTAGCACCAAGTTTAACGATCGCACATTTCACACCCCGTTGTAATAAAACTCCAGCAGCCTTTGCCGCAAGTTCTTCTCCATCCACAGGAAAACCCACTAACTGCGCGGCTTCAACTTCATTCGGCGTAATAATGTCCACTAATGGATAAAGTTCATCTGGGAAATCAGATTGTGCGGGTGCTGGATCGAGAATTACCCTGATTTTGGCTTTTTTTGCGGCTTTAGCAGCTGCAAGTACGGCATTAATCGGAATTTCTAATTGTAAAAGCAGTGCTGTAGCTTCTGGTAATAACTGGGACAATCGTTCTACATCTTCTTGATTGACACGCCCATTTGCACCAGGAATTACAATAATTTGATTTTCCCCTGCATGATTTACGGCGATAATAGCGACTCCAGAACTAACAGTTTCATCCACAAAAATATTATCAATCTTCACACCAGATGATTGCAAATTGTTGACAAGTTCCACACCAAAATCGTCTGCACCGACACGCCCCACCATTTGGGTAGGAATTCCCAATTTTGCTAATGCTACAGCTTGATTCGCTCCTTTACCTCCCGAAACTTTAAAAAATTCTTCTCCTAGCAAAGTTTCTCCTGGGACTGGCAATCGGGGTGTTGTTGCTACCAAGTCTATATTGATGCTGCCGAAGACAATAATGCTCATTTTTGTTGATATTTTAAAGTCAATCTGTTATTTAATCTTAACTGTTACCTGATAACAATCATCCCAAAATCATTTGTAATAATAACCAAACATTTAAACCTACGATAACAATAGCAACTAACCAAGCTAAAGATTTCAACCACAAGGGATTCACAAACTCACCCATCAAGCGGCGATTACTCGTAAACATCACCAATGGAATCACTGCAAATGGTAACTGTAAACTGAGTATAACTTGACTGAAAACAATGAGTTTACTTGTACTATGTTCACCAAAAATAATGATTGTAATTATTGCTGGAATGATGGCAAGCAAACGGGTTATTAAACGGCGTAACCAAGATGGAAAGCGAAATTGCAAAAAGCCTTCCATAACAATTTGTCCTGCCAGGGTTGCAGTTAGTGTTGAACTTTGCCCCGAAGCAAGTAAGGCAATACCAAAAATAGCACTGGCAAAACTAACTCCTAATAATGGGGCAAGCAATTTATAAGCATCTTGAATTTCTGCCACATTCTGATTACCGGAAAAATGAAATGTTGCAGCAGACACAATTAAAATTGCTGAGTTTATAAATAGTGCTAAGGATAAAGCAAAAGTTGAATCAATTGTGCCAAATTTAATTGCTTCCCATCTTTTCTCAGTATTAGGCTGCCAATTACGGGTTTGCACAATTGAAGAGTGTAAATATAAGTTGTGAGGCATCACTGTTGCCCCTAAAATACCAATAGCAATATAGAGCATTTCTGGATTCTGTAAAATCTCTTTCTTGGGCACATATCCCAATAAAATCCCCCCCATATCAGGGCGAGAAAACAGAATTTCGGCTGTAAAACAGATACCTACTGTTGCTACCAGCATTATTACCAGAGCTTCTGTATAGCGAAAGCCTTTATGTTGCAAGAATAACAATACCAGAACATCCAGTGCTGTGATGCAAACACCCCACACTAAGGGAATCCCGAATAAAAGTTGCAGTGCGATCGCACTTCCTAGTAGTTCTGCCAAATCACAAGCTGCGATCGCAATTTCACACAGTACCCACAAACAGAAACTTACCCTTCGGCTGAAATAGTCTCGACAAGCTTGTGCTAAATCTCGCCCTGTAGCAACTCCCAAACGTACACATAATGATTGGAGTAATATTGCCATCAGGTTCGACAGCAAAATCACTGTTAATAGAGTGTAGCCAAACTTTGATCCCCCAGCGATGTCTGTTGCCCAATTTCCAGGATCAATGTATCCGACTGAAACCAGATACCCCGGTCCTGTATAAGCCATCATTTTGCGCCAAAAGCTGCTGCTGTTAGGAACTCCAATACTACGGTGAACCTCTGGTAAGCTAGGTTTGTTTTCTGGGGGAGTCATTTACTTTGCCGTCAAATCTTCTCATATTCTTTTCATAATCTCATGAAATATAGAATAAACATCAACCTTTAGGTGAGTATGGAGCAATACATTTGGGTTATATCCATTCCATGCGATCCTGCGCCTTATTCATGTAGGGGCAATACTCTGCGGGTAATCCGTTGAAGAACTCGTAGAGTATGCTCCGCGTCTACATGAATTGCCTCTACAGGCTTATAGAGCGATACGGTTCATTTAAGGCTAAAACTCTGTTACCAAAGTCGTTTTTTTAACGTAGACGCGAAGCGGCTTGCCGTAGGCTACCGCCAAGGCGCAGAGAACGCAGAGAGAAGAAAGAGATGCTTAACTGAACTGTATTGGCTTATAGAGGCATTTTCAAACACAAATAATATCAGTCATTTAATTCCATCAATTCTTTTGTTTTCAAAGCAGTCGCTACAGGCTGAGAACATTCTCGAATCTGAGGAGAGATAGAGCAAATCGCATCTGTAGTTGTTTCAAAACAATTTGATAATCCAATTGTTTTTAACAACCCTGTTCGTTCTAATAGTTGTTTGACTTCGGGTTGTAAGCCTGTGAGAATTAAGCGGCAATTGTGCCGTTCCAAGTCATGGTAAATATCTTCTAAAGCTACTAACCCAGTTGTGTCCATATTTGGCACAAAGCGCAACCGGAGAATTAAATACTTCACTTCCGGTTCATCGCGGAGGAAGGTAGCAAACCGTTCAGCAGCACCAAAAAATACGGGGCCATCTACGCGATAAACGGCAATTTCCTTACCTAATTCCAGAGGAGTACCAGGGGGAAATACTTCGGTTTCAGGTATTTTAACTAGGCTTAAATCGCTCATCCGTTTGATAAACAATGCTCCGGCTGCAATCAATCCTACTTCTACGGCGAGAACTAAATCAAACAAGATTGTTACTAGCCAGGTGAGAATCATCACCGCAAAGTCGGAGTAGGTAGCACGCATCAATAAACCAATGGCTTCCCACTCAATCATCCGCACGCTAACTACCATGAGGATGCCAGCAAGTGCTGCTAAGGGAATCTGTGCTGCTAGGGGTGCTAAAGTCAAAACGATAATGGCTAAAGCAACGCCGTGAATTACCCCAGATAGTCGAGTTTTGCCGCCTGAACGGACATTGACAGCAGTCCGAGCGATCGCACCTGTTGCCGGGATGCCGCCAAAAAATGGGACAATGATATTTGCTAATCCTTGACCAATTAATTCGCGATCGCTATTGTGTTTTTCGCTCACTGTCATCCCATCAGCCACTACCGCCGACAGTAACGATTCAATACTTCCCAGTGCAGCCAAAGCCAAAGCCGGATTAATCAGTTCTCGAATCACACTAAAATCATTCCAGTGGGGAATGCCTTGGGGCATTGGTAAAGATTGGGGAATACTCCCAATCGTGGGTACATCCAGATGAAAATAAGTTGCTATCCCCGTTGCCAACACCAACCCCACTAAAGAACCCGGTATTGTCGTATTAATCCTGGGCCATAAAATGTTGGCTGCCATCACCACAATTGCTAACCCAACAGCAGCCCAATTTAGAGCTTCTACATGAGTTAAACTTTGCCAAAGTCCCGGCAAAAAGTGTTCACTACGTGGTAGTCGTAAACCAAAGAAATTATTTAATTGACCGCAAAATATAATCACGGCAATACCATTGGTAAAGCCTGCCGTGACTGGATAGGGAATAAACTTCACTAACTGTCCAAGTTTGGCAACTCCCAAGGCAATCTGGATAATTCCAGCCATCACCCCAGCAATCCAAACTTTCTCAATGCCGTACTTGGCGACAATTCCCACCAGAACCACAGCCATTGCACCTGTCGGCCCTGTAATCTGTACTGGCGAACCGCCAAAAATTGCTGCGACAATTCCTGCCACAATAGCGGTATAAAGTCCCGCCTTTGGTTCTACACCACTCGCTACTGCAAAGGCTAAAGCCAAAGGCAATGCTACCACTGCTGCTGTTAGTCCACCTGTTAAATCGCCACGCAGTCCACTAAACCAGCGATTCAGACGTAAAAGCTGTGGTTCTTCGAGGATATTAGAGGTTGCCATATTCAGTTTTAACTCTTATAGACAATTTTTTCTGCACACATAAATGTGATATGATATGTGGCAAATTAAGCATAATACCCAAAACCTTAAAGAGCTACGGGTAAAAGCCCCTTTATTATAGACATCTCTGAAAAAGTCCAAATTATATTGTCATGAGTTTTTAGCGTGCAGTCTTGAAGAATCCACCCAATTTGGTTTTAGACGAAGCTACCGGCGGTGGATCTGAATTTTCACGTTATGTGGAAAAGTCCATCAAAAACCTAACCCCCTAACCCCCTTCCCGACGCGGGAAGGGGGAAAATTCAAAGTCTCTCTCCTTTTGGCTATTGTTTGCATAAGTCCTAAGTTTGTCTGAATTAAACCTTCAATCTTCAGATTCAGGACTCAAGACTTTGTTCTGTGGTAATATCAACTGCACGAAACCGCAAAAAGCCGTGGCTACTGTATTAAAATCTCATCGGGCATCAAGAAGGCGTAAACATTCAACGCATCCTCTCCAGCGTTTGCTTGAGTATGGACACCAGTATCGTAAACAAATTTGGCTAGCGACTACTTATTCTACCCTCAATAAATTTTTCGACTTAGCACCACCCGGCTTAATTGGTGTAGCAGTGGATGTAGTAGTCAAGCAACAGGATTCTATAATTGCCCAGTTAGGGGTACGCGATGTCTTTCAACAATTTTTGATTATTTCCTTCCTGACTGTCATCATTTGGATACTAGAATCTGTTTTTGAATACGCCTATGCTCGACTTTGGCGGAATTTGGCTCAGAATATTCAACATGACTTGCGTTTGGATGCCTACAAACATTTGCAAGAGTTGGAATTAGCTTATTTTGAAGAACGCAGCACTGGTGGTTTAATGTCTATCCTCAGTGATGATATTAACCAATTAGAGCGTTTTTTGGATGGAGGAGCAAATGATATTATTCAAGTTTCTGCAACTGTTCTAATTATTGGCGCTGCTTTCTTTATTTTGGCTCCTAGTGTCGCATGGATGGCTTTGTCACCGATGCCATTTATCCTCTGGGGTTCTTTTGCTTACCAACGACTGCTTGCACCTCGCTACGCTGATGTCCGGGAAAAGGTAGGTTTCTTAAATTCGCGTTTGTCAAACAATATTAGCGGAATTACTACTATTAAAAGTTTCACCGCCGAAGCTTATGAAGCTTCTCGTTTGGAATTAGATAGTGAAGCTTATCGCCGGAGTAACTCTAAAGCAATTACTCTTTCTGCTGCTTTTGTCCCGTTAATTCGGATGCTGATTTTGGTAGGTTTCACCGCATTACTTTTATATGGCGGGATGGCAGCAGTTTCTGGAGCCATGTCTGTAGGTACTTACAGCGTATTAGTATTTTTAATCCAGCGCTTGCTATGGCCTTTAACAAGATTAGGCGAAACATTTGACCAATATCAACGGGCAATGGCTTCTACTAATCGAGTCATGAATTTGTTAGATACTCCTATCGCCATTCATACAGGTGATGTGGCGTTACCTGTGAATGAAGTGCGCGGTGAAGTGCAATTTAAAAATGTTTATTTTGCTTATAAAGATAGATTTCCAGTAATTAAAAATCTGTCTTTGGATATTCCGGCGGGGAAAACCATTGCAATTGTCGGTTCAACGGGTTCTGGTAAAAGCACTTTAGTCAAACTTTTGTTGCGGTTATACGAAGTGCAAACAGGAAGCATTACTCTCGATGGCATTGATTTGCAAAGTTTAAATTTGCAAGATTTACGCCGTTGTATTGGTTTGGTGAGTCAAGATGTCTTTCTATTTCATGGCACTGTAGCAGAGAATATTGCTTATGGTAGCTTTGAGACTACAGAGCAAGAAATTATCACGGCGGCGAAGATAGCCGAGGCACACGAATTTATTATTAACTTGCCCCAAGGTTATGAGACAATTGTGGGGGAAAGAGGACAAAAGTTATCTGGTGGACAAAGACAACGGATTGCGATCGCGCGCGCAGTCTTAAAGAATCCGCCCATTCTGATTTTAGATGAAGCAACCTCAGCAGTGGATAATGAGACAGAAGCAGCAATCCAGCGATCGCTAGAACGGATTACAGTAGATAGAACTACAATTGCGATCGCTCATCGTCTTTCCACCATTCGCAATGCCGATTGCATTTATGTCATGGAACATGGGAAATTAGTAGAGTCAGGCACCCACGAGCAATTGCTGGAGAAAGACGGAATTTATTCTAGCCTCTGGCGAGTACAGTCAGGTTTGAGGTGAGTCTAACTCATTCTCTGTAAATTACGAATTACGAATTACGAATTACAAATTATTTATGTTTTTTGGCAATAATCAACCAGAATCAGGTGATAACAAGTGGCGTGTCCAGTTGGATAGGTTTGTCAAAGCAAATCAGCAGGAATTGGCGGCGCTGTTTTGGGGATTGTGGTTAGCAAATGGTGATAGTCAAGGTACTGTTGGTATTGATTTGCAACCAACGCCACATTTTGTTTATTGTCCGAAAGAACAAATTGAGAATTTAAATATTAAAGTTGAGAATCGGCTGCAAGAAATTTTGGGAATTGTTGAGAATCATAAGCCGGAAATAGAAGTTGTGATGATTGGCATTGGTAAAGGTGAAATTAAGTTAATTCAGTTTGCACCGGAACCAGCACCACCGATTTGTTTTGAGCAATCTGGGAAGGATGTGGATGGGTTATTAGATGTGCTAGAAGAGAGGATGAGGGGGGAGATTGTTTTTTAACGCAAAGGCACGCGGAGGGAAGCGCAGAGGTACGCGGAGGAAGATAAGAACTCTGCGCTTGTTGTTTAGTTCATTGCTTTGTTCATTGCTTTGTGGAAATCTGGGTAAGTTAGATTTTCGGCACAATGCCAGATAATGTTGAATACAGCTTCGTAGCGATATGAATTGTTTTTGTAGAACTGTTTACTCAGATAACCTTTTAGGCTTATGACTACTTGTAGTAAATGTTCTTTTTGGAGGATTGTTGTCAAACTATCAGCTATATCCAAAAGATCAAGATCCTGAGAGGTTTGAATGGATCTGATAAAAACAGCGATTAGTTTATTTAGCTTCTCTGTTTCTAATTTTCTACTTAGGTTAAATTGTTGTAAAATACGAGCAGCACTTGTAAAAATTGATTCATCCTTTGTAGTGTTCAATAGCCGAATTAGAGTCTCAAATGCCTGTTGATTATTGGAGTCTATTTTCAGCAAGATAAAGAGCGCACTTAGAGATGTATGCTCATCTTTTAAATTAACTATTTCCCACATAGCTTTAATTATTTGCTGCTGGTAGTCATTAGTTTGCGCTAGTATGTCGGCCACATAAAAATATACGTATTCCTCCTCAGCAGTTTCAAATATCTTAGATAAGGTACTAAGTGCCATCCTGTTACCTGAATCGAATTCTGCTAGACGTAAAGCAGCCTTACAACGTAAAAATTCATTCTGAGTTGTTTTAATTCTCTCTGTTAAAATAGTGATTGCAGCTTTGTTACCTGGATCAATTACTATTAGATATCTAATAGACATATCGAGTAAATATGTATTCTCGGTAGTTTCGAGAATCTCCACTAAAGTATTTAATGCTATTGGATTACCTGGATCGATATCCCACAAAGCCTTAGCTGCATCTGAACAAATCACGTCATCTTTGTATTTTTGGATGAAATCAATCAGGGTAGCGATCGCAATTTGATTGCCATAAGCTATGTTTCCTAAAGCTATAATCGCACCTTGATATATGTCTTCTAAAAGCAACCAGTAATTTGTAATCTCATCAGGCTCCATCTTGATAAATTGGATTAAAGTACTGATTACAGTTTCATTTTTGTAGCCAATTTGCGCCAAGCTACAAATTTCACTCCAAGGGATAATTTTAGCTTGCTTCATTAGTAGTAATAAAGCTGCGATCGCACTTTTATTACCCGGATCAAGTATTCCTAACTCTTCAGCTGCAAGTCTAAGAATTGAACGACTTTCAGTAGTATGAACCAAATGGACAAAAGCAGCAATTACCCGTTTTCTGTCGGTTAATTCCAGGGTTTTTCTAGCTGTCTTCACCAATGCTTTTGGTAGTATCTGCCAATCTCGCTTATCTTGCCGAAAATAGGCATAACCCCATTTCAGCAGTTGTTCTACAATTGCATCACCCAAACTACATTCTGGAAACTGGGATAAAGCCTCAGCCGCCAAAAAATAGGCGCGATACCGATAAAAATCGCCGCAACCGTCATCAAAATCTATTAAAGCTTGGATAAAATCTTCTTTCTGCTGCTTATCTACATCCTTTTGGCTGAACCAGTGGAGAATCTCTGCTTTCCACTCCGGCTCAAAAATGCGGTAAGTGCCTTGATTTAAATTGCTGCGATCGTGGTTAAAGAAATACTGCCAATCATGCATTGCCTCCTACCCACTTCGAGATGTGGGACGAAAGGGACTTAAATGAATCTTGCTACATCAGTTTGCTTTTTGTCAAGTCTAAACGTAATGAGTATCTGTAAAGTTTTCCCTCTTATGACTCAAAAAAAGCAGCAGGCGAAATATGAAAAAACTCCGCAAGTTTGCCAATATGGTTAACTGTAAGCTTGCGCTGTCCACTCAAGACTTCAGATACAATATACTCGGTTTTAAAGATAGGAACTAAATCTTTTTGTCGCAAACAAAATTCGGCTATCAACGCTTGAAGTAATTCCACGCCATGAATATCAGGTATAGAATGATGTTTTGGGTACTCATAAACCAGAGTACCCAAAACATTGAGATAGTCTTGTTCATCTGGTGTTAATTCGCCTTTATCAATCAAGGAATCAATGACTTCTTGCGTAGCCAGAAATTCCTCCTCAGAAGTTATGGGACGAGGAGGAAAAGATTTGAGTAATTTAATATACGTTTTAGTAACACGTGTTTTAGGAGTCATTTTGCCAGATATCTGATAGTTTCAATCCCTAAGAGCCTGTCAAGAAACAACTTTTACAATTTATTATCTAGAAAGCTTACTGAGAAGGCATTTCTAGCTCAAAAGAGGCAAGGTTGTTACATGACAAGCTCATAGGGATTTTGAATTATTATAACTTTCACGTGAGAGAAAATATTCTAATTGGGGAAACCTAACAACAAGCGTGACGTGTACCAGGATACCCGCTTTATTTTGCCTTTATGGGCTAAAACCAGAGGTTAGTCAAACTCCTGTGAGGTTTTATGAAAGAGATCAAAAATAAAATTACGAATAAATTAGAACGACTATTAGAACAATGGCTAGTACCTCGTCTGGTACGGTGGGGAGAATATCTAGAAACCAAAATCAGGCGCTACAAGCATCAAGAACTGAAGAGTCAATTAAAATTTTGTGGCTCAGGTTTACGATTTAAGCGAGATATTAAAATTGATCATCCGCAAAATATCTCTCTGGGAAATAAAGTCTACATCGGGCCAGATGTCTTATTAGATGGTCGTGGGGGAATCACAATTGGCGACAACACCACGCTTGGATTTAACGTTATTATCCTCTCTGCAAATCACGACTATCAAAGTAATGATTTGCCTTATGAACATAATGTCTACATCCATAAACCTGTTGTCATCGGTCGCAATGTTTGGATTGGCGGAAATGTCCTAATTATTCCAGGAGTTACTATTGGAGATGGTGCAATTGTGGCGGCTGGTACGGTTGTAACTGCTAATGTTGAACCTTTAGCTATTGTTGGGAATCAACCGATGAGAACAATTAAATACCGCGATAAAGAACATTATGAACAACTCGCTAACAAGCAAGAAAATCAGGATATCTCGTAATTATTACACGATAGTAGGGTGGGGATTAAAATGCCCACCCTACTTACCTAAACTAAAGCTGGCGTATTTGCAGGCTTGACTTGAGGTGTAGCAACCATCCGCATTCCGGCCGGTGTAGCGACAGTTAATCCACGGCGTACAGGACGCACAGGACGTTTATTAACTAGCGATACTTGAAAGTCAGATAGAACAGTTGCTAAGACAATTTTCATTTCATACTGGGCAAATGCCATCCCAATACAGCGACGATTACCGCCACCAAAGGGTAAATATTCATAAGATGAATATTGTCTTTCTAAAAAGCGTTCTGGTTTAAACTGCTTGGATTGTGGATAAACTTCTTCTCGATGATGCGCTAAATAAATACTGGGGATTATTACCGTTCCCTCTCGCAGTTCGTAGCCCATAATTTTAATTGGGGTTTTCACAATCCGGGGGAAAGCAGTCATAACAATTGGGTAAATTCGTAGTGTTTCTTGGCAAACTGCTGTCAAATAGGGCAATTTACCTACACTACTCAAATCGTCGTTAATTCCAATAGTGTTGAGTTCCTTTAGCAATTTCTCACGCACCTCTGGTAAACGATCAATCCAGTAAAAAGCCCATGTCAATGAAGAAGCAGTAGTTTCATGTCCCGCTACTAGCAGTGTCATTAACTCGTCGTGTAATTCTTCATCTGACATCCCTTGACCATCGTCGTAACGAGCCGCCATCATCAAACTTAGGATATCTTGGCGATTTTGATCTGCTTGGGCGCGACGTTCTCGAAGTAAAGCATAAATCAGTCGATCAATTTTTTGCCGTTGTTGCAGAACCCAACCCCACGGACTCCACGCACCGAAATCTTTCTGCATGAACTGGAAAAAGAAGGCGCTGGACATTATGGGCGAACTTATAAAGTCTAGTAAGTCACTTAGCGATCGCCTTAGTTCTTCAAAAAGCTCTCCCTCATTCAAACCAAAGACAACCCGTAAGATAACACGCAAAGTAATTTCTTGCATCGACTCACGGATCTTAAAAGGCTTGCCAATTTGCCATTCATGGCTCACCTGTTGGGTTATTTTCCGAATATCTTCACCATAAGCCCGCATCCTTTCGCCATGAAAGGGGGGAGCTAATAGTTGCCGTTGCCGTTGGTGGCGATCGCCATCTGATAACATAAAGGAGCGATCGCCAAGTAAAAATCTGAGTCCTGTGTTCCCCCTCCCAACCTCAAAATGCCTCGAATCAGCAGTAAAAATCTGCTCAAGTGCTTGGGGTTGACTAAAATACACAAGATGGTTATCAGAGCTAGTACTCCTAATGGTGAAAGTGTCACCATAGGTTTTGGCAAAATCATCGACATATTTCACTGGCTGACTAATAAACTTGATCATCCGCAACCAGCGCGGCATTTGAGGCCCATCAGGCAGATTGTAAGTTGCTGTCATAGGAGTTTGTAGATTTGATGGCTTCTAAATTTTATTGTTACGACTTTTCATGTTACTTCGGGTTACAGAAAGCGGTATATTCATGATTGGGGACTAGAGACTGGAGACTGAGAACTGAAAAGAGAATAATAAAAACTCTTGTACAGACGCGATTCATCGCGTCTCTATTCCTAACTCAGCACTCAAGAGGCAACATCGGAAGCAAGCAGTGCCAAAAATCATCGCTATTCTCAACGGTAAAGGAGGAGTCGGCAAAACGACTACCGCAGTCAATCTGGCTGCAAACTTTGCAAAGAAAAAAAAGGTGTTGCTGATTGATGCAGATATTCAAGGTTCTGCCAGTTGGTGGTTTGGGCGCAGTCAGCAAGGAATGGGATTTGATTTATCTCAAGAAACAGATCCCAAGCTTTTAAGTGATTTAGGAAAGATAACAGGTTACGATTTAGTAGTGGTGGATACGCCTCCCGCGCTGCGCTCTGAAGCATTAGTGGCGGTAGTTGCGATCGCAGATTATCTAGTTTTGCCTACACCCCCATCCGCAATGGATTTAGCTATCCTCGTGGAAACTGTCAAGGAAGCCGTCATCCCCGTGGGAACCCCCCATCGGGTACTGCTTACTAAAGTCGATACGCGCAGCATTGGGGAAGCGTTAGAAGCAAAAAACACTCTCACTAGATTAGGTATTCCTGCTTTTAATACCTTTATCCGTGCTTATAAGGCTCATGAACGAGCGGCGCTTGAGGGTGTAGCGATCGCTCAATGGCGAGGAAGTAATGCACGAGAGGCGGAGTTAGACTACCGTCGTGCAGCTGATGAATTACAGCGTGATTGGAGAAAATAATAATGGCTAGGAAACAAAGTCTCTCTGACTTACTACAAGAAGAGGCACAAAAATTTACACCCCCAGAAGGTGAATCTGCGATCGAAGTTACAGCACAAGCAATTACCGAAGAACAGGCTTCATCTGATGAAGAATCCTCAGCACAAACACCTGAGCCAAATTCTACTAAGCGCACAAGCCCAACTAAAGCTGATTTAGAAGCAACTGTTAAAGAGTTGACAAGTAATTTAGAAGCAAGCCACCAAAAGGAATCATCTCTAGGGCAAGAAATTGCTGATTTGCAATCAAAATTATCTAAACAACAAACATTAGCATCGGAACACAAAGTATTAGCACAACAGGTAACAAAAGAACTTGAAGAAACCAAAAAAACAGCACTGCAACTTGCAGAAGCAAATTCCAAACTTATAGAAGAAATTAATGCTTTAAAACAAACAGCAGAAGATAATTCTAAAAAACTTGTTGTCAAAGAAAGTACTGCTATCAAACCAGTCAAAGACCATTACAATCCACTTAACTACAAAAAATCACATCGTTCATCGGAAACGTTAGCTCAAAATCAACCACAAAATCAACCAGATCAGTATCCTGATAGTTCTAATGAAATGTGGTTACTTGACTAGAGTTGATATCAGTTCTTTGTAAAACAAGGGGCTTAAGCTCCTTGTTCCAAAACCCCACAGGTAAATAACAAACTGCTTTAAACTCGAAAGTTTAAAATATGCTGCGCGGTGATTTGTGGTTGTTCCAAGTGCGGGAGATGACCACAATCTTGAATCCAGATGAGATTGCTGTGTGGAATTGCACTTTTAAACTTTGTGGCATCTTTAGTACCTAAAATTTTATCAGAATCGCCCCACAAAATTAGTGTTGGTTGCACAATTTTTGATAAGATATCAAATCTAAAAGCATTGTAACCACCACTTTTAGTAAAAGCAATCAAAGCTTGATTCCAACTGGGCATTTGTAGATGTAATGCACCACAACATAAAGCATCGACAGAAGCAAGAGTTTGATTTTTATATCCAATGCGAGAAACGCGATCGCGCACCTTTAGATTACTCAAAAATTGAGTTGCGAAATAATCCAATGGGGGAAACATAAATTTACTTAACGGTGAACCCCCAGCCAACCCCGCACTATCAATTAACACCAGCTTTTTTACGACTTCCGGGTAAGTCAACGTAAAATCAATCGCCGTCGCACCCCCCATCGAAGCGCCCACTAAAATTACAGGTTGGTTAATTAAGCTTTTCCAAAAATAATAAAGATGGGTTTTAATCGCAGTTGGGCTATAAGCAATTCCTGAGAGTCTATCTGTAAACCCAAAACCCAACAAATCCACAGCCCACGTTTCATTATCTCTAGAAAGTAGTGGTAAAAGCCGCCGAAATTCTAATACAGAACTGTCAAAGCCGTGAATTAATAAAATAGGAGTTCCACCACTCCCTTGCTTGACATAAGTTGTGGTAACTGCTTGATTAATTAAAGGAGTAGCGATCGCAGCAGTTTGAATACTCTCTGCTAGTGCGATCGAGGCAGATTCTGTCAATTGCCCAACAGATGTCGGAAGAAAATTCGGAAACATAAATTTCAGTTTATCGTATTAGCTTGCTTTGGCGCATCGCTAATTTTGTTGTTTAACAAAATTCCCCAAACTAATCTGCTCAAGTATTATTTGTAATACATAAAACATAGTTTAGTGGCTAATCAAAATATTTTAACTCCTGTACAGACACAGATTAATCGCGTCTCTCTTAATTCCCACCACCAAAGAAAATTTTGCAAAATGTCAAAATTGGGACTAAAGCCACGTACAATTGATATCGCCTATCCCTTATTCCAGGAGCTAATGCCATGCCAATGGCGGTTGGCGTAATTGAAACTTTAGGTTTTCCTAGTGTTTTAGCCGCAGCAGATGCAATGGTCAAAGCTGCCGCAGTCACGATTGTGTATTATGGTCAAGCCGAAAGCGCTCGTTTGTTAGTCGCCGTCCGGGGACACGTTTCTGAAGTCAATAGAGCTGTTGAAGCCGGAATCGTCGCTGGAGAGCAAGTCAAGGTTGGTACAGTAATTACCTACTACGTTGTTCCTAATCCCCCGGAAAATGTGGAAACCATATTGCCAATCCATTTCACCGAAGAATCAGAACCTTTCCGTATGTTCTAAGCAATTTTGCTATCAAAATCTGTAGCGAAGCTTCGTACAATTAACTCGTAGTCCCATATCGTTTATTCATACAGGAGATTAATAATGTCATTACAGGCAGTTGGAGCACTTGAAACGAAAGGTTTTCCTGCGGTGCTAGCAGCAGCAGATGCAATGGTAAAAGCTGGTCGAGTTACCCTTGTTGGTTATATCAGAGTAGGTAGCGCTCGTTTTACAGTTAATATTCGGGGCGATGTTTCTGAAGTAAAAGCTGCTATGGCTGCTGGTGTTGAAGCCGCAGAAAATGTTTTTGGCGGTACACTCGAATCCTGGGTAATTATTGCTCGTCCTCATGAAAACGTTGAAGCTGTTCTGCCAATTGGTTATACAGAACAAGTCCAAGGGTATCGAGAATCTGTAGAAAATCCGATTGTTAGATCGAACAATCGATAGATTCAACCCTCTGCGGGGAAATTCAAAACGAAGAATCCCCCACAAATGAATTTTTTGAGATATCTATTGTAAGGCTTCTGAACATTAAAGCTTTTGAGGATTGCATTCTTTCTGTTTTCAGATTTTGCATAAGTTGAATTTTTAAGCAGAGGGAAAGCAAAAATCAGAGTCAATAGTCAAAATCAATATTGACTGTTGACTATTCATTTTTACTAATTTAAATGTTTTATATAACGCCTTACTAAATATCCTTTTAAAGACTAATTTACGTATATACATCTAGATAAAATAAAAATATATTAAGAAATTTAACTTAATACTATTCAGTTAAAGTTCATTCCTCCTCCCTAATTTCCCCTAGAAAGGACGGAATTAAGCTCATTTTAAGAGGGTCGGAGGGATCTTATAGGGCAAAATCTTATGGACACCAAGCGTATTAAGATTTAACTAAGTATTTTTCTACGTGGGGATTTGTAGAGGGTTGAAACTTATACAGGTGAAATAACGTCATGACATTGAGTTAAATTAGATTCGTCCCTTCTATCTGTTACAAAATATCAGATATCCCCGATCCATCTCGTGCAAAGGTGTATCCCCACTACTCTAGGCAGATTTCTGTTCTCATTTAACAAACATAACTTTACAAAATTAAATTCACATACTTGCTCTAAATGCTTCATTTACAAGGGTTTTGGGTATTTTGGAATTGAAAGGAAACATCAATGTAGAAATTTCTGCATAATTCTAGTGAATTAAGACGTAATAAGAGTAGAAACACTTAGCTTTATTCATGAAACTCATGAAATCTGGGGCAGCTGCCAGTTAACAATTAGGTGGGATAAATGGGGGTTGTGATGCAAACTTCAAAATTGAGTTTCGAGGAATGCAATCTCAGTATGACAACAGATATGGAAAAACTGGCTTTAGATTGGCAAAAACGCTTGGCTGCTGAATGTCCTCCAGAGCAGAATGAAGCTGCGAGGCAAAGTATTATTCTCTGGCTATTTGGATCTGACTCAAAACGCTTTGATCTGTTGAACCCAAAGGAACTTGAGATTGCCAAACAAGCGATGGAATATCGCTGGAGGATTTTACGTCAACGTTATTTGGGGTTTGGGCGAGAACGTGCTTATCGCAACTTGATAACGCGACTAGGAAGTTTAGTGACATTACGGAATAAGATTCAGACTTGGGTTTCCCTCAGCCGCGATCGCCAACGCAGTGTGATGGATGTATTGCAAGAAGTACTCCAAGAATTACTGCAAACCGATGCCTATATGCAGCAACAAATGGCTGATCTTGCCAAATATACAAGCGATAGGCGATTGGCAGATGCTCTGCTATTTGCCAGTGTAGAAGAATATTGTCTGCGGCCAGTACGCAATCAACCCCTATTAGCTTATCGGTTTGTAAATTACTTGCGTCGCACTCAGCGCGGTGGCTTAACCCAAGTGCCGGGTCGTGACATGATTAGACTGGTGTCAGAAGAAGTCCTCACCGACGACAGTGACAATCGAGTTAACTTAGTAGATAGTCAGGCGATCGCAGAATATCAAGAAACACAACAACTAGAAGAACAACAGGCCCTACGTCAGTCTGTCCAAAAAGAATTTGAAAATTATTTACAAGAAAATCTGGGAAAAGACGCAGTAGAATGGCTACGACTGTATCTACAAGGTAAGTCCCAAGAAGAGATCGCCCAAAAACTGGATAAGCAGACTAAAGAAGTCTACCGACTGCGAGAAAAAATTAGTTACCATGCTGTGCGTGTTTTTGCCCTCAAAGGTAAACCAGAGCTAGTAGACAGCTGGCTCTCAATTTCCTTACAAGAACATAATTTAGGCTTAACGCAAAACCAATGGCAACAACTTGATCAAAAATTAACTCCTCTGGGGCGGCAAATTCTAGATTTGCGGAAAGCAGGTAACTCAATAGAAGCAATAGCTCAACAGTTAAAGCTCAAAACCCATCAAGTATTAGGCGAATGGACAAAAATTTATCTTGCAGCCCAAGCTTTAAGAACCCAAGAGTAGCCAATTCTAGGGGTGAAAGACAAGGCAAATGGGGAGTGGCGAAGTGGAGGAGTAGGGATTAGGGAGAGCAGGAGAGGTAGGGAGAGAATTCGTAACTCTTAACTCTTCACGGGCTAAACGCCCCGCTATCGCTAACGGAACTGTTTTGCCCAATGCCCACTTCTCAGTATTATCCCCAGTCTCTCATCTAAAATTCATCTTTTACTTACGTCTATTTAAGTATATATAATTGAAATTTTAACAATCAAACAAAGTATCTTTATTAACTACCTACTCAATTAGAGGCAAAATATAAATAAACACCACGCAATCAAACCTATGTTGTCTTCCGAGGGCGGACTCAATGATACCGCAGCAAATGCACAGCAAATCCTAACTGCCAGTCAAACTAGATGGGAGGAAGGAGGGGAACGCGAGCAAATGTTCCAACTGATTGATAATCTTTTATCCTTTGAAGCTTGCCTCTACCATCAGATTTTGCCCTTGGGATTAGAAGACAAAAACCTCTTGCTAGGTATGGTTTATCCCCAAGACAGTGAGGCACTAGATTATGTTGGTCGCATTTTGTCTTATATCAATTGCACGATGGTGATTGAGGCGATCGCAAGTGACTCTCACCGCAGAATATTATCAGCCTACCTCAACCACAAGAATACATCTCAGCCAGATGCAAAACTTGTGTATGAGTCCACAGAGGACTTTCCCCAACACAATGCTGACAAACCTATTCCCTCCCTAAATGCCGACTCAGAATCAAATCAGCACCCACTATTGATGGCGTTTCAGACACAAAAGCGTCAACATTCTGGACAGCGTGTAGACTTGCCTCCTATCCCAGAGCTAGATCAATCATCTCAAACTCCAAGGAGTCAAGAGGACGAGACATCCGTTACAGTAGCAAACAATCTACCTATTTTGCCTACACAAGTTCCTGAATTACTTACTCCCATTGAGTTGCTGCCAACACTACCACCCAAAAAATTACTAGAGGAATTACTAGGGCGAATTATGGGTGGGGGAATAGGTCGGCTGTATTTAGAAAGACAAGCTTACGAAGGCAGAATACTGTGGAGTGATAATGGAATATTGCAGTCTGTATTAGACAAGCTGCCGCTCTATGTTTTCCAAGGAGTACTGAATGAATTAAAGCGGTTTGCCTCCCTACCTTTGATCACGCTTGCAGAACCAAAACAGGTAGAGAAGGAATACGTATATCAAAAAAACCGCTTGTTATTACGCTTACGAGTTATGCCGGGAACCTACGGTGAAGAGGCAACACTCCAAGTCTTGCGGGGAGCAGCATTAAAATTCTATCAACAACAACAATTGATGCGTCTAGGACGTGATGCTTTGGGAATTTCTCAGCAACTAAGTTTCAAATTACATGAACTACAAGAACGGCTTTTGTTGAATCCTAGCCTTGATTCTCAGCAATCAGAGGCTTTAGCGACACTGAATCAATTAGTGAAAAATTTAGACCAACAGATCAAAATATTGGCAATACATAGCAATCCACCAACAAACAGCAAATTATAGGTCTGTCAGTGAAAGCGCTGATTTCGATCCCTTACATAATTGTTATGTTGTAATCGGACTTTAGACTGATCAACCTTATAAGGTTTATCTCAAGTAAATACAAATTTTGCGATCGTACTCTGAGTAAGATTACGATTTAAACAAACTTATAGTATCAAAGTTAGTTTCCCGTTCTTGAATCCATTTGTTGCAAATATTTCATGCTAACTGAGGTTTTTAGTGAACTTTTCCCCTTGATGAGTACAGCCAACCCACAAACCTTAGAATGGCTGCTCAACGTTGCAATTGAACATGAATACCCATCGGGACGAGCCGTTGTGATGGAAGATGCCTGGGGTAATGCCGTTTACTTCGTGGTTTCTGGTTGGGTCAAAGTCCGGCGTACTGTCGGGGACGATTCAGTAGCTTTGGCAATTTTTGGTCGTGGCGATTTTTTTGGAGAAATGGCAATTTTAGATGAATCTCCACGCTCAACCGATGTCATTGCCCTTTCACCCGTGAAGTTGCTTAGTATCTCTAGAGAGCGTTTTATTCAAATATTGTTTAAAGACCCGCAGTTACATCACCGGATGCTGCAACTGATGGTGCGGCGATTGCGGCAAATTAACCAGCGATTACAAATGCGGTCTTCACCACCAGCAGTCAAACTCGCTCATACCCTAGTAACTTTAGGTGAAAGTTTTGGTCAGGAATCAGACTTAGGAAGAGAAATTTTTAACATTCCTTTTAAAGATTTAGCAGAGGTGACAGAAATCGGTGTTGAAGAAACCACCAAAATCATGGAAAAGCTGCATGAAAAAGGGTGGATCAAAATTGATAGCGCCAATAACACTACTTATCTTGTGAATTTCAAGCAGTTGATAAACTTGGCTGGCAAAGTGTGATTACTTTATCCGAGATAATCCATCATAGGTAGGGCTAGTACACGATTGCCCAAGCTACGTTCTTTATACTTAAAACTCTGGTTCAACACCGAGCGATCGCAATTGAGCAGTTAATCGATCTGCTCTTTGGCGCTCTAACTCTGCTCTTTGGCTTTCTAACTCTGCTCTTTGGCTTTCTAATTCCGCTCTTTGGCTTTCCTGTTCTGCTCTTTCCTCACCACTCAATAACAAATTACCTTGCAAATCCCACCAGCGCAGCCAGGGTAATTCCGCATTCTGATAAACTCCTTGCCAAATACCTAATTCAACTCCCAAAGGCGCAATAGGATAATGTCCCCGCTCATTTGCTGGTAACAGTTGATATTGCCCTTCAATAATGTGGTACATTTCCACACTGGCTTTATTCACTTCATAAATGCCGTAAAAAGCCGGATGAATTACCTGCTCATAAATCCAAAATTTTCTCTTCCAAGGAGTTTTGTCTCGCTCCTCGCTACCATCCCCAGAGACAAATTCCAATACAATCAACGGAGCAATGTGTTCTTGCCAAAGCACATAAGAGCGGCGCATTTGCCCATTCAGCGTAGGCGGCACATTCGGGACATAGAACCAATCAGGAGCTTCTGCACCTCGTTCAGGTGGGTCAGTAATCCGCCAGTAGATACCACTATCTTGACCGATGCAATATTGCCCATCAGGATGGCGTTTTTGCAATACTGGTTTAATGGACTCTGTTATTAGAATGCTTTGAGGATGTTCCTGGAAGTTTTTCACGAAAGTGCCGTCAGACTCTGGAAGTTGAGTGTGGTCTGGAAGTGTAATACTAGTAGCTGGATTAGTTGCAGTCATAGGGCTACCCTCGCGTTCAACGCGCCAGTTTGTTATTTAGTCTAGCTTCCGTAGGCGCAAAAAGAAATCTGAAAAAACTAAGTGTTCTAGCTTGGAGAACCCTTAATGGCGATCGCTCACTAAACGATACTTTCAAAGTACACGCAGTAAGCTGGGAATGCTTTCAATCGCTGACAAATCCCGGATTTCTGCCAAAGCTTGCCTAAAATTGCCTTCCCGGACATCATGGGTAACAACTACAATCTCTGCGAGTTCCCCTTGAAAGCCAGTTTGGACAATTGACTCTAAGCTAACGCCATAGTTACCAAAGCAAGTCCCCAATTTCCCGATAACTCCCGGTTGGTCATTGGTAAGGAAACGAGCATAAAACCGAGTTGTCAGTTCTGCCATCGGCGCAATTTCGCAGTATTCCTGATGCCGACAAGTTAATAACGGATTTGCAACTGCTGTATTGGTTTTGAGGACAGCAACTAAATTTAAGATATCTGATGTCACAGCACTGGCGGTTGCACCAGCACCAGCACCGGGGCCAAAAAACATTACTTGCCCGATGGGTTCTCCTTCGACGAGAATGGCATTGTAAACGCCGTTGATGCTAGCCAAAGGATGAGCTTGAGGCACTAAGGTAGGATGAACTCTGACGGAAAGTGGTGATGAGGGAGTATCACGTTTAGCGATCGCTAACAGTTTAATCACAAATCCCAATTTTTCGGCGTAGGCAATATCTGTTTTGCTCACTTGCCGAATGCCTTCGGTATAAACATCTTGTAGGTTGATGCGTCCACCAAAGCTTAATGATGCGAGGATGGCAATTTTATCTGCTGCGTCTAAGCCATCAACATCGGCTGTCGGGTCAGCCTCAGCATAACCCAAACGTTGGGCATCAGCTAAGACATCGCTGAAGTTGCTGCCTTCTGTTTGCATCCGCGTCAGGATGTAGTTAGTTGTACCGTTCACAATGCCTGTGACAGTGTGAATGCGGTTAACACTCAAAGACTGCTTTAGGGGTTGAATCACCGGAATCCCGCCACCCACAGCAGCTTCTAGCATGACGTATACGCCAGCTTGATTAGCAGTTGTGAAAATTTCTGCCCCAAAGCGAGCGATCACTGCTTTGTTGGCGGTGACTACGTGCTTACCATTACTCAAAGCTTTGAGAATTAGCGATCGCGCCGGCTCTAGTCCGCCCATCACCTCGATAACTATATCTACCGCCGGATCGTTGACAATTGATTCTAAATCTGTAGTTAAGACTTCTGTAGATAATTCTACAGCCCGATGTTTATCGAGCGATCGTACTCCTACCCGATAGATTTCTATCTCTTGTAACAACGGGTGCCGTCCAGCTTTATCTTGCAACAACTGCACTGTCCCCGTTCCTACAGTGCCTAATCCGAGTATTCCTAGTTTCACACCCACAATTTTTGCACCCAATTTATTCTTTAAGTGCTGAGTGCTGAGTGCTGAGTGCTGAGTAGTTATCAGTACTTAGTACTTGACCACGCAGAACTGAGAACTCTTTCTTCAGCTATTTACAATATTCATAACAAAACAATTGTAGGTAGAGCGTTTGCCCTACCTACTGATTATCCTGCTTCCTTTGTCATTTGTCCTTTGTCCTTCGTCCTTTGTCTAAAACTAATGACTAATGACCAATGACCAATGACTAATGACTAAATTAGTAAGTTTCTACGTGCCAGCGACCGCCTTTCTTGAGTTGCTTCTGGTAATCACTCCAGGTTACGCCTTCCTTAGCAGCAGCAGCAGTTAAGGCTGCATCAATACCTTCTTCCATACCGCGCAAACCGCAAATGTAGGTGTGGGTTTTTTCATTTTTAATCAACTGCCACAATTCATCAGCATGTTCTGCTACGCGGTCTTGAATATACATTCTACCGCCTTGGGGATTTTTCTGTTCGCGGCTAATGGCAGCAGTGAGGCGGAAGTTATCAGGATATTTTTGTTGAATTTCTTCCAGTTCTTCCTTATATAAAAGGTTTGGAGTTGTTGGTACGCCAAATATTAGCCAAGAGAATCCTTTAAATTGGTATTCTGGGTTAGCGGCTCTTTCCGCATCTTTAAACTGTCGCCACAGATAAGCCCGCATAGGAGCAATACCTGTTCCAGTTGCCATCATAATGACGTTAGCTTCAGGATCTTGGGGTAACAACATTTCCTTACCCACAGGCCCTGTAATTTTTACCTCGGCCCCTGGTTCCAAGAAACACAGGTGTGTAGAGCAAACACCGTAGACTGTTTCGCCAGTTTCTGGGTGCTTGTACTCCAACTGGCGGACGCACAGTGATACTGTCTTATCATCTACATCATCGCCATGACGAGTTGAGGCGATGGAATATAGTCTCAGTTTCTCCGGTTTACCGTTTTTGTCTAATCCTGGTGGAATAATCCCAATACTTTGACCTTCTATATACTTCAAATTACTGTCAGATAGGTCAAATTTAAGATGTTGAACAATACCAATACCACCTTCTTTGACTAGCGGTTCATTAGATATTACCTTGCCAATAAACGGAGCATTGGGACGGTAAGTGTTAACAGGAACGTCACCGTGGTCTTTTTTGGCTTTCGCTTGAGTCATGGTGTTGCCTTTATTGTCCTTGTTCTGTTCTTCAGCGCTATGAGCATTTACAGGTGTGGCTTTACCATTCCCTTCACTGTTAGCAGTTTCCCCAGATTTAGCTAATTCGCTGACAACGCTTGTAGCATTCCCAAATGAGGATTTACCATTAACTGGCTCTAGAGCAGTTATAGGCTGGATGCTAACAATTGTGCCGCCTAGACGAGTGATACGTCGCATTTCTTGATTCATGCGGTTGTAAGGCACTCTGATGAACACACTGCCACTTTTCCGAATTGGGTAGTTAGTTTGATCAGTTTCTTCGCTTTGACGCAAACCCACTACTTCATAAACGAAGATGCGGCTACCTAATTCTATATTGGCAGCACCCTCAACAGCACCTTGATTGTACATTCGTTCTACCACTCCGATAATTTACTTAACCGTTTTTCAAAAAAAACTATTCCTATCCCATGCCAGCTTTAGTTTACCGGATTTTCGTTTCACAAAACTGGCTCTCAAGGAAAAACGGCATCATTAAATTAATGCCTTGCTAAGTACACTCACCAAAGACATGCAGGCATAGCAAAAAACACACCTGTTCACCTTCTAAGGTAAATGATAAGTCTTGTGGAGAATGTTAATAATGAGTCAATTTAATCTTTTTTTTGTTAACTACCACCCGCATCAGCAAGATAGTTTTTTACTTAACTACCCAACGAGGAACTCACAATAGCAGATATTGATAGGATAACTAGTCTGATTGCTGGAAGCTACCATTCAGTTTACATCCAAAATTTGCCGTTGTGTTTAGTTACTTCGAGGACTTAAATCGGGGAATACCAATACCAGAAAATTTTCTTTCCATTGGTTTTCATTCACCAAATCTACTGCTGTCTCGAAACGTTGTTAGCTATATTTTATGACCTGTCTAGAGATAATTACATGACTATTACAATTTCAGCTACAAACATAACAATCGAGAGAACCGTGATTTAAGCAACTATAATCAGTTTCACTTGATGTGAAAAATCTGTCAACCTCTATTCAGTACTTTGCCATAACCCAAATGCTTGTATTTGACCATATACATAAATTTACAGCCAATAATTTGACTAATGCAAGTTCTTGGCTCATTCGTTGGGTAGATTTTTGCTTTGAATATTTTAAGTATTGTCGAGTAGGAATTACAATTTAAGAACATTAGGCTAATTCGCGGCAATATTCGTCGGCAATAATAAATTATACCTTATAGTCTTAATTATATAGAGTCATAAGTAGCAGTCTAATAAAGTTGTAATGCTGATGGGCAGTACTGATCCCCATTTTTAAATTAACAACTAAATCACCTAAAAATGATTCATGAACCACGCTAATTCTTCTTGACAGTAATCTTGTATGGGATACCCCCTTCTGTTAAAATCAAATATACCACTAGGATTAAATACTTACCGGCACCAACATTCAGGCTAGTCCGACGAGTAGCAACTTAATTACTTTGTTGCCTACCCGCTTGGTGTCTTATAGATGTGCTAGGTAGCAAGAACGCAGGATAAACCAAAGAGGTAAACTCCTGGCTTCAGAATCTGCTGTGTGAAAAAATATTGACACAATTTTAGTATTTTAGAGGGGATTTATGACAAGTAAGCCGGAACGCGTGGTACTGATTGGAGTAGCCGGAGACTCTGGGTGCGGGAAATCTACGTTTTTGCGTCGTTTGATAGATTTGTTTGGTGAAGATTTGATGACAGTCATCTGCTTAGATGATTATCACTCGTTGGATCGCAAACAGCGTAAAGAAACTGGGATAACGGCACTAGACCCCAGAGCCAACAATTTTGACCTAATGTATGAGCAAATTAAAGCGCTCAAAAGTGGTCAAGCGATTGATAAGCCGATTTACAACCACGAAACTGGCTTAATCGACCCGCCAGAGCGGGTAGAGCCGAATCACATTATAGTGGTTGAAGGACTGCATCCTTTATATGATGAGCGGGTGCGATCGCTAATCGACTTCAGTGTTTATTTTGATATTAGCGATGAAGTCAAAATCGCCTGGAAAATCCAGCGAGATATGGCTGAACGCGGTCATCGCTACGAAGATGTCTTAGCGCAAATTAATTCCCGTAAACCTGACTTTGAAAAGTTTATCGAACCACAAAGAGAATTTGCCGATGTGGTTCTCCAAGTATTACCCACCAACTTGATCAAAAACGACACCGAGCGTCGAGTCTTACGAGTACGTATGCTCCAACGAGAAGGTAAGGAAGGCTTTGATCCAACCTACCTATTTGATGAAGGCTCAACAATTAATTGGACTCCCTGTGGACGCAAGCTGACCTGTTCTTATCCTGGTATGCAATTATACTACGGTTCAGATGTTTACTATGGTCGCTATGTCTCAGTACTAGAGGTAGATGGTCAATTTGACAACTTGGAAGAAGTAATTTATATCGAAACCCATCTCAGCAATACATCCACCAAATACCAGGGTGAATTGACTCATTTGTTACTCCAGCACCGTGAGTATCCAGGTTCCAATAATGGTACTGGTTTCTTCCAAGTACTTACAGGTTTAAAAATGCGTGCTGCCTATGAGCGTTTGACAGCTACAGAAGCAAAGCTAGCGGTTCAGGTTTAAGCAGCATTACTTGTGTCAAAGTTTGTGGGGACGCTTCTGAGTGTCCCCCTTTTTTTGTGTTATTAAATACATTTCGTCCACGAAATAATTACCATAAATTTATTTTTTTTACAGATAATTACCTTATAGTGAGTGGTTTTTATCAATATCAACAAGATACTAACTACTGAAGTATAAATATTGTTATGATTTCATAAATTAATGTGAGTTCCACAGCTCCTGGGAAACTAAATTGTTTCTCTCAAGGCATAACGAATGCCGTTCGTTGGAAGCTCACGTTAAATTTAGGTAGTTGAACTGAATACCAAATTTAGTCAGCAAAAAAACTCAAGTCAGGAGGAATTTGCTTTGTCTCGTCGATATTTATTTACCTCCGAGTCAGTAACCGAAGGTCATCCAGATAAAATCTGCGATCAGATTTCTGATACAATTCTGGATGCCTTACTGACACAAGACCCCAGCAGCCGTGTCGCTGCTGAAGTAGTAGTTAACACTGGTTTGGTGCTAATCACTGGTGAAATAACCACCAAAGCAAATGTGAATTTCGTCAATCTCGCCCGCAAAAAAATTGCCGAAATTGGCTATACCAATGCTGATAATGGCTTTTCTGCTAACAGCACCAGCGTTTTGCTGGCTTTAGACGAACAATCACCCGATATTGCCCAAGGTGTTAACACCGCTCAAGAAACCCGCCAGCAAGATAGTGATGAGCTATTCGACAAAATTGGTGCAGGTGATCAAGGTATAATGTTCGGTTTTGCCAGTAACGAAACACCAGAACTGATGCCCTTACCCATCAGTCTCGCCCACCGCATTGCTCGCCGATTGGCAGCAGTTCGTAAAACAGGCGAATTGTCATACCTGCGTCCTGACGGTAAAACCCAAGTAACTGTGGTCTACGAAGATGGGCGACCAGTAGGTATTGATACTATTCTAATTTCCACCCAGCATACAGCCACTATTGGGGAAATTACGGATGAGGCGGCTGTACAAGCCAAAATTAAACAAGACCTCTGGTCGGCAGTAGTCGAACCTGTTTTTGGTGACATTGACATTAAGCCTAACGAGGAAACACGTTTTTTAGTCAATCCCACTGGCAAATTTGTCGTTGGTGGCCCTCAAGGAGACTCTGGTCTGACAGGACGGAAAATAATCGTTGACACCTACGGTGGTTATTCACGGCATGGTGGCGGCGCTTTTTCTGGCAAAGACCCCACCAAAGTAGACCGTTCGGCTGCTTATGCGGCTCGCTATGTGGCGAAAAATATTGTCGCTGCTGGGTTAGCAGAAAAAGTTGAAATCCAGCTATCTTATGCTATTGGTGTAGCGCGACCAACAAGCATTTTGGTAGATACCTTTGGCACTGGCAAAGTGGATGAAGAAACCTTACTAGAATTAATCAACCAACATTTTGAACTGCGCCCAGCAGGGATTATCCATACCTTCAACTTACGTAACTTACCAAGTGAACGAGGCGGACGTTTTTATCAGGACGTCGCGGCTTACGGTCATTTTGGGCGGGCTGATTTAGACTTGCCTTGGGAACAGACCGATAAAGCCGAATTGTTGAAGCAAGCAGCAAACGAATCTCTTTCGGCAGTAGTTGCTCAAGCTCTAACTTAGACTTATACGCGACTGCAAAAACTTAGTTTATATAAATAAGGGTATAAGCAATTTTTGAAATTGCTTATACCCTTATTTATCTTTAAATTGTCGCACGAAAGGCGGGAGTATCCCCAATACTTGTCAGTTAAGGGGGAAGGGGAAAGAAAAAACCTTTAACCTTTACCCAAAACCCAATTCCGAGTTAAAAATGCTTAATCAAGCATTATTGGGAGTATCCCAACCGTTTTATTGTGTTGCCTTCAGACAAAAATGAGAGAATGAACAAAAGAACCACAAAAAACGTAAAGGTAAGAGGTTTGTAAAGGGCTTTTGCGTCAGTTAAGTGGTTTTTGGAAAAATTGGATGCTCTCCGAAAGCTGAAATTAATCATGTTAAGGTTTTAAGTCAACACTTTGGATACTAACTGGTTTTTGGTCATATCCTTAGTGTCCAGATGCTCAACCTCTCTTAGCGACCGATTTCGACATCTTCGAGGATGCCGAGTGCATCAGGGACAAGCACAGCTGCGGAGTAGTAGGCTGTAACGAGGTAGGAGATAATGGCCTTTTCGCTGATGCCCATGAATCGGACAGACAAACTGGGTTGGTATTCATCCGGGATACCAGTTTGATGTAAGCCAATCACACCCTGATCTTTCTCACCAGTGCGGAGTATAAGGATAGAGCTGGTCTGGTTTTTGGTAATTGGGATCTTGTTACAGGGCAGAATCGGTACATTGCGCCACGTGATTATTTTGCTCCCATCCATATCAATAGTGTCTGGATAGATGCCTTGACGGTTGCACTGGCGACCGAAGGCTGCAATAGTCCGGGGATGAGCCAAGAAGAACCTTGACTTCCGCCGACGGGTCACTAATTCATCCAGATCATCGGGAGTTGGGGGGCCGCTGCGGGTATAAATGCGCTGTTTGAGGTCGGCGTTGTGCAACAATCCAAATTCACGGTTGTTGATCAACTCGTATTCTTGACGTTCTCGCAATGCTTCAATCGTCAGCCGCAATTGTTCTTCCGTCTGATTGTACGGTTGATTGTAGAGATCTGCAACGCGAGTACTTACTCGCAACCTAGTCTGAGCAATGCTTAACTGATATTCGCGGGGTGAGAGTTCGTAGTCAACAAATGTTCCGGGTAATGTCGTCTCTGTACTATGACTGGTTGACAACGCGATCGCAGCTTCCCCATACTTGTTTTGTGGAAGTTCTGCGCGAGTCCGAAATTGCTCAACCTGAGCCTGTAACGCCTGCGACTGGTTGAGCAGTTGCCGAAATGCCTGTTGTGGTAGCACTAATACAGTACATCGGGTCACAGCTTGGACTGTGAACTTCCAATTGCTTTCTGAATCCACCAACACGCGATCGCCAAAATAATCACCGTCAGCTAGCATATCCAATAGAGGCTGCTCGTCATACTTGCCAATACCAATCTTGTTTACCTTGCCATGTGCGATCAAGAAAAGCTGATTGGCTGGCTGACCTGACTGGACGATGATATCACCAGGTGCGAACTCCTGCTGAACAAACCGACTTGCTAACGCCCTCAGCACCTCAGTGTCGTCAAACCCTCGTAGCAAGGGCAACTCAACAAGTTCCTGGGGAATCACCTGTACCTCGGCTCCGGTGTTGGAGAAACTCAACCGCCCATCACCCACAGTATAGGTCAACCGACGGTTCAGCCGATAAGTCCCACCCTTCGTTTGCACCCACGGCAACATCTTCAACAACCATCGTGAGGTAATTTCCTGCGTCTGCGGTGCAGATTTGGTGGTTGTGGATAAAGTACGCGCAGCATCTTTACTCAAACTCAGTTGAGGTTGTCCATTCTCAACATTTAAATTTGATTCAATAAAATCCGTCATCACCCCATCCTTTAGTTAACAATTTTGGATTTTAGATTTTAGATTTGTTCCACGTAGCTTGCTTGTTGCGGAGCGAGTATAAATCACAGACGTGTTGAAACTTTGAATTTTGAATCTTTCAATCCCTTCGGGTTCAGCAGTCGCTCATGGGGGAAACCCCCAAGACCGCGCTGCTTCACCAAAATCCAAAATTTAAAATCTAAAATTCAATCACTCAGCGCCCGATTTCGACATCTTCGAGGATGCCAAGTGCGTCAGGAGTGAGGACGGCTGCGGAGTAGTAAGCGGTGACAAGGTAAGAGATGATCGCCTTTTCGCTGATGCCCATGAATCGAACAGACAAGCTGGGTTGATATTCATCGGGGATACCAGTTTGATGTAAGCCGATTACCCCTTGTTTTTCTACACCAGTGCGAAGCAAAAGGATAGAACTGGTACGGTTATTGGTGATGGGAATCTTGTTGGAAGGAAAAATGGGTACGCCGCGCCAAGATGTGACCTGAACGCCGTTTACATCTACGCTTTGTGGATAGAGACCGAGGCGGTTGGCCTCACGACCAAAGGCAGCGATCGTCCGGGGGTGAGCCAGGAAGAATCCCGGCTCCTTCCATACCGTCGCCAACAGTTCGTCCAAGTCATCGGGGGTGGGTGCGCCGCTACTGCTGTAGATCCGTTGTTTGAGGTCGGCGTTGTGCAGCAACCCGAATTCGCGGTTGTTGAGCAATTCGTGTTCTTGACGTTCTCGCAATGCCTCAATAGTCAGACGCAGTTGTTCTTCTGTCTGGTTATACGGTTCATTGTACAGATCGGCTACCCGCGTACTTACTCGCAACACTGTTTGAGCAATGCTCAACTCATATTCTCTGGGTGTGAGTTCGTAATCGGCGAAGGTTCCCGGCAGATCAGCCTCTTGGGGATGATCGGCTGCTAGCTCAATGGCAGCTTCACCTTGGGGAGTCTGTGGCTGGTTTAGGCGGGTACGAAACTGTTCAACATGGGTTCCTAACGCCTCAGACTGAGCGATCGCCCTCTCAAACGCCGCTTGGGGTAGCGACAAAACGATGGTTCTGGTAATCGCCTTCAGGGTGTACTGCCAAGTATCCTCGGACTGCACCACAGTTTCATCGCCGAAATGGTCGCCGTCAGCTAGCACATCGAACACGATCTGCTCCCCATACTTGCCAACACCAATTTTGTTGACCTTACCACGAGCAATTAGAATCACGCGATCGGCAGGCTGGCCCAGTTCAACGATTACATCATCTGGGGCATACTCCTGCTGAACAAACTGGTTTGCTAACCCGATCAATACGTCAAGGTTGTTAAACCCTCGCAGCAAGGGCAACTCAGTAAGTTCTAGGGGAATCACCTGCACCGCAGCTCCAGTATTGGTGAAAGTCACCCGTCCATCACCCACAGAATAATTCAACCGACGGTTGACTCGATATGCGCCACCTTTTGTCTGCACCCACGGCAACAACTTCAATAACCACCGCGATGTAATTTCCTGAGTCTGCGGTGCAGATTTGGCTGTTGTTGCCAAATTACGCGCCGCTGCTGTACTCAAGGTTAAATGGGGCTGCTGATCTTCTACCAAATTGGGGTCATTAGAATACGTCACAACTTAATCCTCCACTTTTTAATTACTAAAAAAACCGATCTCACGCGATCGCATACTGACCTTGAACTAACTCACCGACAAAAAAACCTGACTTTATTGACCGAGTAATGACCTTAAACCCTCACCGATCCAATACGCCTAGCTGAAGTCCCCAGCCCTCTGGGCCCACTAAGTAGCCGCCCTGCTAACGAATTACGCAATTCAAATTCCTTATAGCGGTCTACCGTTATATGCCACTTGAGGACACCGCACATCCACTGCTCTAGTTTCTTGACGTATCCGAGCAGTTTCTCGCGGGTAGTTGCATCCAGGTTGAAATCATCGAAAAGAACTGGTAGTTCGGTAGCGACGATGAGTTGAAACTGGAGCGCTCTAGAGGTCATCAGGTTGTTGACAACTTCAACGGCCTGCGGCAAATCGCAGTTGAGGAAATTCTGAACTACCAGCACACAGTTATGGATTTCGCCCTCGAATTCGATTTCTTTCTGATAGGAAAAGATATCGTTGGTTAAACAGGCGAAGTCGGCGGCGGAATTATCTAGCGATCGCATCGTTCGAGTGCGATAAATCTCCTGCGGGATCTCGTTGCCCTGAGCTAGTCGTGACAGACTCATGGTCAGATCCGAGCCAAAGGTCTTACGGCGCATCTCAACATAATCGATCGGGTCGGGAATCCGATTTTGGATCTGGTTGGCGAGTTCCCACACCCAACTGTCAGTCATATCCTGGATTGCGCGGCGGAACTGAGTCCGGGCGTTGGCAGACATGGGGCCAGCTGTACGAGACCAAATATCTGCCAAGCCCGCTTCCACCGGATTGGTCGGAACCTCGCTGGGGGTGGAGTCATCCAGAGGCATGAACGCCGACAGGCGGGCGTTAAATACTTTTGCACCAGCCATGTTGCGGTTATTCCCGTAGAGCGCCGGGAAGTAATCGTCAGCGTATGTTCCCCAAACCAGCCAGCACGCGGTCAGATTCAGTTCAGGGCCAGATCCATTTGGATGGATCAACGCACCGCAAAGGGCTACATCGGCAACATCAAACTTGTGGTCATCCCAGATGACAGCATCAGGAATACCAGGTAGTGATTCCAGCATCCCCATCTCACGCGCCCATTCCTTGGAATGCTTCCGTGCAGCATCCAGATGGGGATTCAAACTTGTAGTGAAGGGCATGTAAAACTTCGGCAGTGTAACTGCTCCCACAGCCTGGTATGGAACGTGAGTGAACCTCTTGAACCTTCCTAAACCCAAGGCCGCATATAACGATCCAATCCGTGCCGCCGATGTGCCTAGCCCTGTGGGGCCTCCCAGAAGTGTGGATGTCGAAGAATTGTCTCCTCCTTTGTTCATGTAACGGCTCGATCGCATGTGCCACTCGTGCCCGCCCGACTGCCAGTCTTGAAGTCCTTTGATGTAAAGGAGAACGTTCACACGAGCCACTGGGTCTAGTCCATACTCTTCAAAGAGAGGGGGCAACTCGGTGACGGCAGTGTTATCAAACTGGTATAACCGCGAGGTCAGCAGTTCGTTGGTGAGGTTAGCTGCCTCCTGGGTACTCACATTCAAGAAGCGTTCCAAGACCAACACGCAGTTGGCATTTTCGCCTTCATCCTCCACTTCTCTCTGGTAGGAGAACAGGTCATTGCGTAGATGTACTCCATCGGCAAATGTGTCTTTGAGTACACGCATTGGCCGAGTCGAGGCAATGTCAGCCGGAATCTCTATAAACACGGCGTGTTCGACGAGATCCGCCGACCACGGAGCGCCACCAACTTTGCGGCGCATCTCAATGTATTCGATGGGGTTGGCGACCCGATCCTGGTTGATATTGGCGAGTTCCCACAGAGACTCTTCGAGGAGGTTCTTGGTACTCTCAAAGAACCGGAGTCGCCAGTCCGCAGACTTGGTGAACGCAGTGCGAGACCACAGGTCGGCCAAGCCTCGCTCCACTGGATTGGTCGGCACTGGGAGAATGTCAACGGGGTAAATTGGCATAAACGCCGGCAGTCGGTTGAGGTACTCCTTAGCCCCAGCCATGTCTTGGGTGCGCTTATAGATTTCAAGGAAGTGATCGTCGAAGAAGAACACCCAAACATACCAATCAGTCACTAGGTCAAGCTCTGTCCCTGGCGCATCTGGATGGGTATAGGAGCAAAGCAAGGCGTAGTCGTGAGCATCAAATGTGCGCTCGTCCCAGATAGGGGAACTTTCGGCTTCCTCTTGTGAGCCAAGTATCCCCATCTGGTAGGCCCAAGCTTTGGAATGCACTCGCGCCGCTTCCAGGTTTGGATTCAGCCGTGCGGGCCAAGGCATGTAAAATTCTGGCAGTTCAAAGGGTTGCATGATCTGCGCGTAACCTCCTCTGGAGTCTTCTTGCTGTCTTCATTTTGTGGCTGAGATTGGCAATTGATGAGCATCTTCACCAATCGCGCTATGTCCCCACGTGTAGTTTTCTAGTGGTGGCTTGTATCAATGTAATAATTTGAAGAAGAATTCAGAAGTCAGAAGCAAAGCCAAAGATACTCCGTCTTTGGTCAGATCAATCAGTAAGCAATTCAAACCTGCAACTGATAGCGTAGTTTCTCGTAGAGAATTCAGAATGAATTCTGTTCCAATAAAATGCTCTTCAGTCCAGATAAAGAGCTATGTGAATTTTAGCTCAAGTTCCCTATACTTAAAGATAGGAGATTTGAACAATCTGTTTGAGTAATTACTCATTTCAGATGATGGCAAATGAATGTTTAGTAATTTATGGTGTTCTCATAATCTTTCATGGTTATAGAAAAAAAGCAATACGTAGGCTTAAGCATTTAAACAGATAGTTAAATTCAAAAATGAACAATTAGAAGACAGTTAAGACAGTTAAGCAGATAGTTAAATTCAAAAATGAACAATTAGAAGACAGTTAAGACAGTTAAGACAGTTAAGCGAATAATTAAACTATTTAAGACAGTTATTTAACAATAATTACTGATTGTAAATCTTTGCAACTAAAGCAATACGGCTCGGTTCATCAACAAACGAAGTAGAGGCTCTAAACCTAAACCTATATAAGTCAGTTCAATGATGATATATATGAAAAAATTGTGGTTTCGTTAAATGCTTTGGACAGGATGTCTTTCTCTTAAATTTTGTTTATAATCCCAGCTAGCAGATTAGATTTATTACAGAATTCAGCAAAATGGGAAAGGGTTAATAAAAAGCCCTTTCCCTGTCTTGCAAAAGCTGCACTTGTGTGAAATAACAATAAGATTCCCCACTTTTTTAATAAGTTGGGAATCTTAGCCTTTCCAATTAGTCTGAAAAAATCCTATTTAAACCAATACTCGACTAATTTGCGATCGTAATTAACTAATCAAGTATCTTTCTACTTCGTTACCTCTGCTCCCGCTTTGTTTGACTCATTAGATGAAGAAGTAGATTCTGTCTTCTCTGATTGTGTGTCACTCGTTTGTTGCAATTGGTTGAGATGAATATTGTTCACTTGAACAATAAAGTATTCTAATGCTTGACTTGCCTTCTGTTGCTGTTGGCTTTCGTCAGACACATCATAACAACGATAAGGTGGAGTTACACCCAATATAAATTTCTCTTGTTCAGCTTCTAACAATTCAACTGCTGTGTTAGCAGCAAGAGAATTCTTCTGAAAAGGAAAAGAGGTAACTATACTAGCAACTATAGAAGCAATAGCTGGGCAGAGTACAGGTAGCCATTTGAGCCAAGCTTGTCCTGCTTCTAATTTGTCTACCAGAACTAAAATTGGTGTGACTCCTGATAAAATCACTGTCGCAATTTGCAAACTATAGTAAAGGTTCCTTGATACACCCCTAATTTTTTTATAATCGTCAATCAAGTCTTGGCTGTATTGTAAAGCCTTTCCTCTTGTTAGAGTCAGTGTTTCTTTATCCCAAGAATTAGGGTTAGTTAATAGATAACTATACAGTTCAGCTTTTTTGGTAAGTTCTGACTGATAAGCTGCCTTCTTATAGTTCTGGAATACTTGTCTGTTGATAAGCAACAAAAAAAATAAGAAAGTTAGAGCTACTGCTCCAGAAATAACAACTTTTTTATCTTCTGAAAGAAAAACAATAAAGAGTGCAGAAGAAACAAAAGCTGCAAGTAATAGATACTCAATTACCTTTAAGTTAAATAACTTTTTTTCATCTGATGTCGAGGATAAATTTTCAATCCTATCAGAAACTTTCTTTTGGTTTCTTTGATTAAGATTAGGTAGTTCAGAAGTAGTCATTGCCTTTTACTCAATTCGTTATCGGGTGAAATGTCGCAATAAAATGAATAGCAATAAATAGAATTAATTGTGCTGAGGGTGTAGAAGTCAGGACAATTTCGCAAATATATAGAGTTCTAACTTTTGCTTAGATATCCCTTGTATAATTGCTCTTAAGTAGCTTCTCCCTTAGCAAAATCTTCTAGCATCTACTATTAGCTCCCATTTTGTGACTGACTAGTTGGCTGAGATGCTTTACAAAAGCCAGAAATATTTCTTTCTGTTCACGTAAAATTATCTAGACCTAGCAAGTCTAATTAATCCTAACCATACATACATTTGATTGATAACGCAAGGCTTTTTTGATAGTATTTTTACTTACTAAATAAAAGACTTTTGATACAATTTACGTACTTTTCCCAAAAAATATATGATTTGGACTTTGCAATAGTCGAATTGTTTTTTGGGGAATTTTAAGCCTATCGGGGGTGTTAAGCTGTCGTATCGAGATTGGCAGACAACTATTTCGACAGGAAATTATGCAAGATTCTCTGATTTATCAAGATATCCTTCAGAGAGGAAGATAGCAGGAAGCGCTAGCACTGATAAGATGCGAACAATTGCAGAAATTAACGAGAAAATCATCCGCCAACGTGCGGTAGTGTTGACAACTGAAGAGTTAAAAGCACGAGTTGTAGAAATTGGTGTTACTAAAGCGGCTAAAGAAGTTGATGTAATTACCACTGGTACGTTTGAGCCGATGGAATCAAGCGGTGCAATTATCAATCTCGGACACACTGACCCTCCGATCAAAATTCGTCGTTGCTGGTTAGATGGCGTACCAGCATACTCTGGTTTTGGGGCAGTAGATTTATATTTGGGTGCGAGTTGTGCCGTGGAGACGACAGACGGAGAAGAAGTTCGAGAACGTGGCGGTGGTCATGTAATCGAAGATTTGATCGCTGGTAAAGCTATACATGTAAAAGCGCAAGGACAAGTAACAGATTGTTACCCCAGAGCAAGTTTTGAAACTACAGTTACTCGTGAAACGATTAATCAGTTTTATTTATTCAATCCGCGCAATCTTTATCAAAATTTTATTGTTGGTGTAAATGGTGGCGATCGCCCCCTGTTCACCTATTTGGGTCCTTTACAACCCCGTCTAGGGAATGCTGTTTACTCTAATCCTGGTGCTATTTCACCCTTACTCAACGATCCCGATTTGCAACTCGTTGGTATAGGGACTCGAATCTTTTTAGGCGGCGGTATTGGCTATGTTGCCTGGGAAGGCACTCAGCACTTCCCCTTACAAAAACGTTTAGCTAATCGTACACCTATTGGGCCTTCTGCCACTTTAGCTTTAATTGGTGATGCCAAACAAATGGATGCTCATTGGGTGCGGGGTTGTTACTTTAAAAGTTATGGCCCCTCATTGATGTTAGGGGTTGGTGTTCCACTCCCCGTATTAAATGAACAAGTAGTTGAACACTGCGCCGTACAGGATAAAGACTTAGTTGCCCCAATAGTAGATTTTTCTATTCCCCGGCGCGTTCGTCCCACTTTTGGTTTGGTGAGTTATGCCCAACTCAAATCTGGGAAGATCACTATTGAGGGCAAAGCTGTACGCTCTGCCCCCTTAGCGAGTTTGTTTTTTTCTAGGCAAGTCGCCCTAGAGTTGAAAAAGTGGATCGAAGCAGGGACGTTTACCCTCACAGAACCAGTTTCTCCAATTCCGATGGAGCGATCTTTTCTACCCCAAGACCGTCGAACGGATTTTTGATCCTGGGGAATGGGGAATGGGGCAGGGAGATAAGGAGAACAACCCAATTCCCAATTCCCTATTCCCTATTCTTGAGTCGGTTTCGGTCGCTTAATGGGTTTAGGAGCAGGCGTTTTTGGTATAGGTTTTGACACCACAGAGGTATCGCCGCCTGCGCCTGTTTTCTTGATGGGACGCGGAGTTTCGCCACTGCGTCTGGGGGGGAATGGTTTTCTACCACCAGCACCACCGCTACCGCCAGCACGAGGGCCACCTCTGAATGGTGGTTTGCGTTTTTTGGGCAAGTCAGCGATCGCTTCAGCTTTTTCTACTATCAAAACATCAGCTTCTCGCTTGGCTTGGAAGTCCCAGAACTTTCCTACCGCTTTAGTAGTCAATACACCCCTCAATTTCAACTTGAAATACTTGGGTTTGTCAGTTGGTTTGCGTGCAGCCTGCCTAATTTTGACTACCAAACTCTTAGCGTCAAAAGATTGGTATACTACCTCACCACGAACAGAAAAACCACCATCGGTAACTTCAGATGAGGGAATTGTAGGAATTGTGCTTAATTCAGAATTTTCAGATAAGCCATCATCGGGTGTCTGTGACTCTTGCAAATCTAAATCTGACTCGTCCTCATCTGTTGAGTTTTTAGCCAGATTTTCTGGCTCCCAAACTCCGACGATTTGGATGTGCAAGGTGTCATTTTCTTGTCTTGTACGTGGATATACTACCCACAAATGTTCTTTTTCTAAGTCTAGATGATTCTTGACTAAGCTCATAATCCGGCCTAGGAGGACGGCATTGAGTTCTACCCCATCTGTGGTTAGCAGCGTACCTTGAGTAAATTGTTCGCTGCTAGCATGATAGCGACCCCGGACTAATCCGATCGCTCGGTACTGCATCGGTTCGCTGGGAGGCGGAATCGGTTGCACTCGATTGACTAAGTTCCCATTTGAGTCAGTCTCACTGGGGTTGACAGGCGAATTTTCAAATTTAGAGGGCTTGGTTACTATGTGAACATTAGAGGCAGCCTCTATTTTATTTGGGCCCTGGTTAGAGGCAGAAGAATTGGAAGATTCAGGCAACGGCATCAGGTCGGAATTCATAAAAACTCCTTGCGGCGGAGACACATCCCATTGTGGGATTTTATAAAGGTAGCTGAAAAGAGCATTTGTGCGACTGATGAAAGTATATTTGCTTTTCACAAAGTCACACTAGGGTACTCTATAACAATACTAAAGGCGCTAAATTGAGTGTATAAACACTAAATGTGTAATTTAGCGCCTTCACACTAGTTTCGGAAGCATATCATAGCTACAATTCTGACGGCTCCTCCTAAAGTCATCACTTACTTTAGCAGTGTAAATAGTTAATTGTTATAAAATTCACAGGCAATTGGCGGTATTCCGCAAAGTTTTGGAAATTTTTAACTTTACGATTTGTGTAAATGATAATGTCATTAAAATTTAGGAGAAAGACAAAACTGTGTCTCAACCGCGCAATCGTTGGATAGTTCAAATCGTCTTGGCGCTGGCAATTCTTGCTTTTGTGGGTGTTTCGGTGATTCCCATAATTGGAGCATTTAATAATACGCCATCCTCAAACCAGAATACCGCTAGCACCAGAGGCACTTTGACCTCTGCTGACCAAAAATCAAAACTGGAAGACGAAGTACGGGGTTATGAACTGGTTTTGCAAAGAGAACCAGAAAATCAGACTGCGCTTAAGGGCTTATTACAAGCGCGGCTACAATTACTGAGTCAAAAAGAAAAAAGTGAGGTTAAACCAGCTGATATCCAAGTTGTCATTGAACCCCTGGAAAAGCTAGCCAAGCTAAATCCCGAACAGTCAGAATATTCAGTGCTACTAGCTCAAGCTAAACAGCAAATAGGCGATCGCGAAGGAGCCGCTCAAGCTTATCGTACAATTTTGTCTACAAAACCTGGCGATTTGAAGGCTTTGCAAGGAATGGTGGCTTTGTTAATCAGTCAGCAACGCCCGGAAGCAGCTATTGGTTTGCTGCAAGAAACCCTCTCGAAAGCTGCCCAAGTAAATACAATTCAGCCTGGAAGTGTAGATATAGTAGCCGTGCAGGTGTTGTTAGGTTCTGTTCATGCTTCCCAGAAACGCTACGCTCAAGCTAGCTCTGTATATGACCAGGCAATTAAGAAAGATCCTAAAGATTTTCGCCCCGTTGTGGCAAAAGCGATGCTCTTGAAACAACAGGGCAAAGACGCAGATGCAAAACCTTTATTTGATAGTGCCGCAGCTTTAGCACCTGCTCAGTACAAAGACGAAATTAAAAAGGCAGGAATGACTTCCCCCATTCCTAATTCGGCCGTATCTCCCGCCGCGCCTTCATTGAAAAGTACTCCGAAGTAATGGGCATTGGGCAAAACAGTTCCGAGTTTCGAGTTCCGAGTGCTGGGTAAAGAAATGAGATTCCCCACTCAGCACTCCTGAAGGGCATTGGGCATTGGAAAGAGGGGAAAGAGCTAATTTTTTATTCTCCCCCTGCCTCCCTCATGCTCCTTCAATGGCAGCTACGACACCAAAGACTAAAAACAGGCATCCGCCAACAAAGGTGAGTTGACGCTCAGAAATGCGTCCGGCAATCATTTTGCCACCAATAACTGCGATCGCAGCACAAATGGCATGTCCTAAAATTGCCCCTATTGTCACTCCAATGGGATTATTACCTGCGGCTAGAGCAATGGTGGCAATTTGGGTGCGATCGCCCCACTCTGCCATAAATGTCAATATAAAGGCTTCTATGACAATTGCTAAGGAAGTCTTTTTCTTTGGTAACTCCAAATCTGCTTTTTTCACCGCAGCTTCGGCTTCTTGTACAACTTCCGTATCACAAACAGCCGAAGACATCTTACTAGCGTCATATAACAGCTTGATACCAAAGGCAAGAAATAAAACTATTTCGGCGTAATGAATATAAGCTTTTGGTAACAAAGATACCGCTTGTCCAAATAATACCGAAAGGATTGTCATCGCTGCTAAAGCAGCTGTAACACCTATAAATACCAGCCGCCTTGGGTGGTGCATTGCCAAAATCACGGCAATAAAAAATGTTTTATCGCCTAATTCTGAAACTGTAATTAATAACAAACCTGCGGTAAAAGCTGTTAACACTCTCTCAAGCTCCTGAAGAATCCTTTACCGATGTGAAGCTTGATGAGAACCAAAAGACCTCACCAAGTTTACACTTTTCGGTGTGAACTTAGTGAAGGTCTCGCTTTCAAATATTTATTATTCGCCATCTGAACCAGGCTCATCGCCAGTATGTTGACTCAGATGTACTGGCCTTTATTTTTTGCCAGCAGCTACTCCCCTTCTATGCAATGTAAACTATACATTTTTTGCAAGAATAAGTCAAGAGCAGGGAATAGAGAGCCATCATATATGATTTGTATTATCTGTCTCTACCAATGCTTGCTTTGGTTACTTTGGTTAGGCAATCACAGTAATATTTTCGCACTAGTGGTCTATCAATTTAAGCTTGACAGACTACTAAAAACCTAAGTTTACTCGGAGTACCAGTTATAGCAGTGGGCAGTTCACATTTCACCACCAACCACTACATCTTGAATTCTGAGGCTAGGGCCGCCACAACCCACTGATAACCCATTTTGTCCTCCCTTGCCACAACCGCCGGATTCATCCCAATAAAAATCATCACCAATTGCCTCAATATCCGCTAAAGTTTGGAATACATTTCCCGAAAGCGTTACATCCCGCACAGGTTCAGCAATTTTGCCATTCCTAATCATCCAAGCTTCCCCGGCGCTAAAGGTAAACATTTCACCATTCGTCATTCCACCCAACCAATTACGGGCATAAACTCCTTCTTTGATATCCGTGAATAAGTCTTTGACTGGTGTTTTACCCCGTTCAATCCAGGTATTTGTCATCCGCACAATGGGAGTAAAGTGATAATTCAGACATCTGGCATTACCAGTGGGCGCTTCCTCTAATTTGCCAGCAGTTTCACGAGAATGTAAACGTCCAACTAAAACTCCATTTTTAATTAATTGCGTAGTTGTAGCAGGCGTGCCTTCATCATCGTAAAAATAGCTACCGCGATGTCCTTCTGGGGCTGCACCATCAAAAATTTGGAGTTCTTCTGGGCCAAACCGCCGTCCAATGGTCATAACTTCTAACAAATCAGGATTTTCGTAAGCCATATCAGCCTCAGAAAGATGTCCGAATGCTTCATGGACAAACAAACCTGTGAGAATTGGGTCAATAACTACGGTATAAGTATTGCCTTTGACAGGTGGTAAAGATAAAGCTGCGATCGCTCTTTGAGCCGCACCTTTTACCTGTTCATCCAAATCAGTTAAATCTTCGTAAGCTTTGCGAGAACCAGTAGTTTCCCTTCCAGTTTGTACGGTTTCGCCATTTCTGGCAGTGGCGGCAAAGCGCATTTCCATATCCACCCAAGATTGCTCGATCAAAGTTCCTTCGGAGGTAGCAATGATCACTCTTTGAGCGCTGTCACCATAACGCACCGAGGTAGTTGTAATCCGGTCATCAATACTTTTGAGCAATTCAGTATAGCGATCGCACAATTGTTTTTTCTTGGAAAGTGGGATTTTTCGGGGATCAGTGCCTTTTAGGGGTAAAACGCATACTGCTTGCACCGGGTCAATGGGTGCAAGCAAAGTTTCTTCATCACCAACCATTCGCGCCGCAGCGATCGCTTCTTCTATGCGATCTTGAATTGTTCCCAGTTGGTTGAAGCAGCTTAACCCCCACCCACCTTTATAACAAGCGCGAATATGTCCACCAATGGAGATGCCTTCACTGAGGGTTTCTACCTTGTCGCCACGCAACAAGATATCAGTCCCTTCTGCTTCTTCAAGGCGAATCATCAGATAATCTACACGCTCACTGTAGCGGGCAATCAGATCAGAAAGTAAATTTTGTGCGTCAGCAAGTGTAGTCGGCATTTCCAGATAGTTACAATGACGAACTGCATTTATTTTGCAATTATTTAGGCAATTTTTGCTACTCAATGTTAAAGTTGCCTATAAATTCATCACCTAGAGGATGTTTGAGAGGGTAAACTGCGATCGCTGACCTTAGTACTTCCTTTTTTAGGATGGGTAAGAACTCAAGGATGTGCTAAGGTATTTAAGTGAGAATAAAATTCGGTTACAGCGTTTGTTTTTAGTATTGACAGGCTTTTTCCTTTTGGTCTTAACAAGCTTGTCTCCGAAATCTAAATCTCTACACACCTATGATTTTGGAGATAACGCATGTCAATTTATGTAGGTAATCTATCCTACGAGGTCACACAAGAAGACCTTACATCTGTATTTGCTGAACATGGTTCTGTAAAACGTGTTCAATTGCCTACTGACCGTGAAACAGGCCGTCCACGTGGCTTTGCTTTCGTAGAGATGGGTACAGAAGCTGAAGAAACAGCTGCCATTGAAGCTCTTGATGGTGCTGAGTGGATGGGACGCGACCTTAAAGTCAACAAGGCTAAACCCAAGGAAGACAGAAGTGGTTCCTTTGGTGGTGGTGGTGGCGATCGTCGCGGCGGCGGCGGTGGCGGATACAACCGAGGACGCTACTAAAGTTTAAAATCAAAAATTAAGTTTTAACGTCTTAAGGGCAGAATCATTATCTGCCCTTTTTGCGCTCCGATCTACTGGATGCTTTGAAATCGCCCAGTACCAATTAAGTAGGAGATAAAAATGACCCAAGTATTTGTGGGCGAAAATGAAGGAATTGAATCGGCTTTGCGTCGATTTAAGAGAGAAGTTTCCAAAGCAGGTATTTTCCCAGACATGAGAAAGAATCGTCACTTTGAAACCCCTTTGGAAAAACACAAGCGCAAAGAAGTTGCAAGACACAAACAACGTAAGAGAAATTTCCGTCGCAATTGAAAACAAGCGATACCTACGATAAGCGACAATAACGCACTCTGTTCTCTGATTAAATTTTTAGCTGTTAAAGGGGCGATCGCTATACTTCTGGATGTGAATCGAAAGACTAAGTTTTGGTAAAGCCATTACTGATTATGGGTATGGGATGGGCAAGGTAAATAAAGGTATGTCCCCCAATTGACAAAAACTTGTTATCGTTACTTCCAGGTTAGCGATCGCTACGCTAAACTTACATATACCTGGCTGAAAAATTTATTTTTGATATTTTCTTAGTAGTCAACCAGACTTTTTAAGTGTCTGTTTAAATTTTTGAATTTCCTACGGAATTCTATGCGAACGGCATAATTGCAGCTTTACTGAGCCATCGCCGAACGTCTTACTCAAACGTTTTAAAGTTAAAAGCTTCAAAATTTAAAAATGTCTGAGAAGAAGCGAATTTAAGCGCTAGAACAATTTTATTATTCCAAACCTTATTGAGTAATTTGTAGCTCTAGAGAAGTTTGGGCAGGAATACTGTTGCCCCTGCCTCTAAACTCCCCTGGTGATTTTCCTAGAAAACGCTGGCACTGATACTGAGAGCAAAACCGATTTACGGATTCACTTATAGGTGAACTATTGCCTCAAAATCATCCATATTGAGTATAGCTAAGTGTTCAGTTGCTACCTATAGGGTGTGTTTTCAAGGAAATAACCAATAACCCTGAAACAGTTATTTCACTCCCCAATTAGATGTGATTATCATAATTTTGTTTTTTGTTCAGTATGATTTACTAAGTTTGCAAGCCTTTTTCCTCCTGAGTAGCAAGAGAGCGAATTAACTCCCGAATCACATCAGTTGCTGGTCTGCCTGTGATTGAACAGTATTGTTCAAGTTTCTGTGCCTCGCTTGATGTGAGATTGATGGTAAGTCGTTTAGCAGCCCATTTTTTATTCATATAGGGGATAGACAAGCTATATTTTTAAACTACTTCTCTAATATCAATCATTTAAGATGCTACTACAATGGTATAAGTAATGACATCTAGTTCAAGTGATCGTGAAGTAAGATAGATGTTTTTCTAAGCAATAGTAAAAAACTATGGTTTATTCTCAAGTATGAAGCTTAACTATTTTTAGAGCAAGAATTATAAGCACAATGTAAAAGAAATATTTAAATAAGTAAAAATAAAATAAGTATTTCCACTACTATCAGATTTTAAATCATTAAGATGATTTGGTTCTGTAAATAATCAAGTCTAATCCATGACTTTATTAAAAAATGCTGTGTTTTAATTTAAAGTAATTAGTTCTAGTCCAATAGTACTTGTGGTTTTGCATTTCAATCGGAAGTGGGTTCAGGGAAAAGGTTGAAGATTTTTTCTTTCCCTCTTTTACCCAAAATCCAACAAGTATTGGGTGTCAGTCAAAGACCAGACTGGCATAATGTAGGCGAATGTGAAACTTTATTAAGTACTAACTAGGCTGTAATCTATAAAACTCATCTTTAGCTAGTCTTGCCTAAGAATAAATAAGTAAGTAGGCGTAAATAATTGTCGTTGGGATAAGACAATAGGCAATCTTGGTACAGTCAATAAATATAAGGGTTTTAGCCTAGTTTATTTCTCTTTACATAGTTTGATTTTATTGTACCAACTGACTTGTCGTGCTTTTGAAATTTCTGAATTGTGAGTTTTTTATAAGATAGAAGATTTGTTTTCTGCTGCTTCAATAAACGCCTCAAACTGACCATCAGGTGTCCATTGAATAGCTCCATCGCGTCCCGTAAAAAATAGTTTAGTTTGGCTTTGATTTAGTTCAGATAAAACCTTTGGATCAAAGTTAATAGAAGAAGCGATCGCCACTTGTGGTTGCAGAGCAATAACTAAATCTTTTAATGACTGAGGTGAACACCACAGGACTTGTGGACGAGGCAAGCTCCCATTTTTAACTAATTGCTGTACCTCTTTAGACTTTACATTACCGACTAATAACCAATTCTGATCTAAAATTTGCAATTGTAAAATGGGTAATTGAGCGTTGATTAACTGCGCCACTATTGAACCCGTTTTGACAGCTTGACCAACTGCCATTGATTGATAAAATCCCTTATGCTTTTGTAATTCTTGTTGAATTGCCTGAGTTGCAATAGAATTTTCTGGATTGGGGGAATATTCATAAAAATTTTGGATTGGTAAACGTTGCAATAATTCCAACCAAGCATTACTTTCATTGCCTTGAAAATCAGTTGCGATCGCCCAATTGATTTGATTAATACCCTGCTGTTGTAAAAACGGTAGGATTGTGAAACGTCCAGTCCCTTCATCACCACTATTAATTACAGTTACAGTTCCTCTATCTTGAACAACTACAATTGGTTCCGTACCAGATTCTAATACCGTTATCCTAAACAATGTATTTGTAGAATGCCAAAGGGGGATGAATACTAAACCAAGGGCAATCACATTAGCAACCCACCACCGTCGCTGCCACCAAGGAACTAGCCAAACCAGTATAATCAGTAAATAAATCGTCAAAAGCTGCCAAGTGGATATACTACCTACAGCAACAGAATTTCCTGGCAACTTGCTAAAAAACTCCACTAATTTAATTAGCCAGTCTGTCGGGTAATGTAACACCGATGCGATGAAGCTTCCTGCCTGAGTCCAAATTAAACCTACTAAAGCACTAATGATTCCACCTATACTAATGATCGAAATTAATGGAGTACTAACCACATTCAGCAACAAACTATAAGATGGTACAACCCCAAATACAGAAAGTTGTACAGGTAAAGTCCAAAGAGTCGCGGCAAGGGGAACGGCAATTAAAGAAGCGATCGCAGGTGGTAGCCATGCTAGGCGCTCAACTAATGCCGGTACTGTTACGATTAAGCCCAGCGTTGCTAAAAAACTCAATTGAAAACCTAAATCCCAAATCCATAGAGGATTAAACACTAATAACAGAGTTGCTGCTAATAGCAATGATCCGAACTGTTTTACCTTCCTTTTTAATAGCAAACCCACTAATGCCGCAAAACCCATAATTACGGCTCTGAGAACCGCAGGTTGAAAACCTGTTAAACTCAGAAAAATGATTAGAGCCAAAAAGCCAAAGGTAAATTGCGTTGCTTTTTTTGCCCGTCTAGTTAACTGTAAGATCACACTCAAGATCAAAGAAGTTTGGAACCCAGAAGCTGCTAAAGCATGAGCTAATCCCGCTTGTACAAATAAATCACGGATATCGTAAGGTAAATCAACAGCTTTGCTACCTAAAACCATTGCACTGACAAGAGGCCCTTCAGGGATACCTAACCAACGAACTTGCGATCGTACAATTCGCTCCCGAATTTGCCACCATCCCCATTTACGTTCCTGATCCAAAACATTTATTTGTCGCCCAATCAAACCAGCAAACGTTCCTTCTTGCTTAAGAAACTTCTGAAAATCGAAACTACCAGGATTAGAAGCCGCCTTTGGTTTGTACAAAATTCCAGTCACAGCAATTTGTTGACTAGGGTATAACCCAGTCGCCTGAAGTATGGGCACTGTCACATACAATTTGCCCGTTACTCCTTTTGGGACACCTGCTGAACCTTTTTCATTTTTGACCTCATCTATCTGAGTTGCTTCCAGCCAAAATTGTCCTCGCTGACTGCGAGTTAATCGAGGATTACTCGCCACTTCCCCACGAACAATCACAAGTTGTTCTTGATTACTGCTATTTCCAGGTGGAACAAACTGACTAATATCTTTTGCACCTGGTTGCGGCACTCGCCATTGAAAATATACAGTTGCCAATAATCCTACTAAGCCAGCAGCTAACCATATTCGAGGATGGGGATTAGTTTGCCAGGTATTAGGCACTGCCTTATTTTTGCTTCCAGCCTTTTCTGCTTTTTGGGCAAGTTGTTGTGAACTGGTGCGTCTTCTAAAAAGAATTGCTCCCACTATCCCCAGAACCAAAATCCACACACCACCCCAAGGAACTGCTGTAAACAGCAACCCAAAAATGTAGCCAAGACAAATAATTACACCACTGGTTTGAATCATAAGATTTTTTGTAAAAGCACCTGACACCCAGAATTCGCAGCTGACTTAAAAATAGCTAGAGTACCAATAGAGAAAAATTGACATTGCTGAATTTGGCAATGAAATTCAAAAATCAAATATTCCAAACTCTTATTATCTGCGGCTGGAGTACCTCTGCGTAAGCTTTTCATCTCTTTAATAGACATCTTTGAAAGATTTTGATGCCTGTGGTGAAGTATAGTCCATCAAGTTTATACAAACAAAGCCCGCCTGTGCGGGCCTTATTTTGTAGCCTTAATCTTCCAGATTCAGGATTTCACGGTATTTCTGACCTTTAGCAATAGCTACATGATTAAAGATATGCCTAGCTTATCAGAATGCAAAATCAAAGGTTTGCTAACCTGCGGAGGCAGATTTTGTCTATGTAGCGGCGACATCGACTTGCCCAACAGGTATAACTGGTTTTAAATCTTTGAGCAACGGAAAACCCAATTTCTCTCTTTGTTCTACATATAAATGAGCAACCTTCCTAGCCAAATGCCGAATCCTGGCAATATAGCGAGTTCTCTCCGTCACCGAAATCACACCTCTAGCATCCAGCAGATTAAACGTGTGCGAACACTTCATTACATAATCCAAACTGGGTAACACCAAACCCTTCTCCGTTAACTGAGTAGCTTCCTGCTCATACAAACTAAACAATGTCAGTAGCAATTCAGGATTAGACGCTTCAAAATTGTATGTACTCTGCTCAATCTCATTTTGCAGAAAAACATCACCATAAGTAATATTGTCGGTCCAATGAATTTTAGTAATTGCCTCCACTTGCTGGAGATACATTGTCAGCCGCTCTAAACCATAAGTAATCTCAATCGACACAGGACGGCAATCAATTCCCCCACACTGTTGGAAGTAGGTAAATTGGGTAATTTCCATCCCATCTAACCATACTTCCCATCCAGTACCCCAAGCTCCCACCGTTGCATCTTCCCAATTATCCTCTACAAACCGAATATCGTGGTCTTCAGGACGAATACCTAAAACCCTTAATGAATCAAGATAAATCTCCTGGATATTATCTGGCGAGGGCTTAATCAGAACTTGGTACTGATAATAGTGTTGGAAACGGTTAGGGTTTTCACCGTACCGTCCATCCGTTGGGCGACGACATGGTTCAACATAGGCAACAGCCCACGGTTCCGGCCCCAACGCTCTTAAAAATGTCTGCGGATTCTTAGTACCAGCCCCCTTCTCAATATCGTAAGGCTGGGCAATGAGACAACCGCGCTCGGTCCAGAAGTGATGCAACAAAGCTATAACGGATTGAAAATTCACGCTTCCCCCATCC
>NZ_JBALEQ010000114.1:0-57346 GCF_036917775.1 Nostoc sp. | reverse complement strand
TGTCTAGTCCTCCTATTCTCATCATCGTCTCTAATCCTGTTGAGAATTAGCTTTTAGCTTTTGTTAAGAAAGATGTGACTAATGGATAGCTTTTTAAGGGGGGCTAGGGGGGATCGAATTCTATGCAGCTTCAGAAAGAATTTGTATAAGCTTTTAATTCAGTACAGATACAGCGATAATTTACTCAAATCATCACTGAGTTGTTTCATGCTGCCAGTTATTGAAAGCATTGTATTACGTCAAATGGCTTCGGGCGATCGCCTCTACTTACAACTATACAAATTCATCGGCGCTCAACCTGGTAAAAAGGTATACATTCAATCTAATCTGCACGGTGCGGAAATCTCTGGTAATGCCGTTATTCACCAGCTAATTGAGTTTTTATTAACAATAAATGATACAGATTTAACTGGAGAGATTTGGCTAGTTCCCGTTTGTAATCCGATGGGGACGAATGAACGCGCTCAACATTTTTCTCCTGGGCGATATTGCGTTTATGAAGCCAAAGACTGGAATCGCATATTTTGGGACTACGAGAAAGAAGCTGATGATTTAGTAGCTTTTGCTAAATCTCAATTTGATGTTGATCTAGAGGTAGTTCGACAAAATTATCTAACTATAATTAAGCAACAATTTGCGAAAGTTTTAGAAAAAATTAATTCTCCTGCTGGTGTTCCTTACACTGAGATTTTTGCCTACAAACTACAAAATCTGAGTTTAGATACAGATTACTTAATTGATTTACATAGTTCTACAAATCAAGCTTTAGACTACGTTTATTACTTCCAAAATCGAGAAGATAGTGCAAAATACTTCTTACTCAATTTTGGAATCTTACTTGATAAATATGATGGTGATGCTTTTGATGAAGCTTTTATCAAACCTTGGTTAGCACTAGAAGCTTGTTTTAAAGAGTTGGGTAGAGAAATCAAGTTTGATGTGGAAGCTTGGACGCTGGAATTAGGCTCAGGAATGCAAATGAACCCTGATTCAGTAGCTAAAGGTGTACAGGGTGTGAAAAATTATTTAGTGCAAAAAGGTGTAATACAAGTTTCTAATTTATCAGAAGACACCAAAACTCATGATATGACTTTTGCATCTAGCAGCAACCGGAAAAAATATTATGCGATCGCAGGTGGTATGATTCAATCCAGAATCGAATTAGGTAGCAAAGTCAAAGCTGGAGACAAGCTCTATCAAATTCTCAGTTTTAATAAAGAAGGTCAACTACCTACTGTAATTGATGTCTGCGCTCAACATGATGGATTAGTTTATGATGTCGCAACCAATCAAGCTGTAAATGAAGGCGAGTTTGTATTGGGAATTGTGAGTTAAGACATGGGGCATTGGGTATAGATATTCATGTAATTGTTATTACAAAGACGCGATAAATCGCCGTCTCTACAAAAGACTAATTATTGTAGAGACGGCGATTCATCGCGTCTCTTGCCAGAATCGAAGAGTATTGAGTTTAGTCTCCTAAATAAATACCCATACCACGAGCAGTTTTAACTAAAGTACCATTGGGATCGACAGCGCTATATTGAGCGATCGCTTCTGTAATTGGTACACTTAATACTTGGCGATTTTGCCATGTCACCATGCGATCGTATTTACCTTCGGCAATTAGATTAACTGCCGCAACACCAAAAGCAGTTGCAACTAATCTATCTAATGGTGAAGCAGTTCCACCCCGTTGAATGTGTCCTAAAACTGTAACTCGCGTTTCTACGCCAATGTGTTCAATAATTTTATCTGCTAAATATTCACCAATTCCGCCATATCGAGATTGACCTAAGCGATTTGTAATCGTCACATTTTCCCCATCGTGGGTACGAACCGCTTCGGAAACAATTATCAAACAATAGTTTTTGCCTTTCTCTTGGCGTTCTTTGATTTTGTGACAAATATGCTCAACGGTGTAAGGAATTTCGGGAATTAAAATTACATTTGCTCCCCCCGCAATTCCCGCAGCTATTGCGATGTGTCCAGCATCACGACCCATTACTTCCAAAATCATGACGCGGCTATGACTTGCAGCAGTAAAATGTAATCGATCTAGTGCTTCTGTAGCAATATTTACTGCTGTATCAAAACCGATGGCGTGTTCGGTAACGCCAATATCGTTATCAATGGTTTTAGGAATACCTACTAAATTAATGCCACCTTGTTGAGCGAGGCGGCGGAGAATTGCCAAACTACCATCGCCGCCAATACCTATCAAAGCGTCTAAACCTAGCTCATGATAACCTGCAATAATTTCTTCGGAGCGATCGCATAAACTCCCATCCGCCATTGGAAAAGCAAAGGGGTTGCCTTTATTGGTTGTCCCCAACATTGTGCCACCCGCAGTTAATAGCGAGTCAACTTGATCAACTTCCAGTTTTGTGAATTGTTGTGGACGCGCCATTAATCCTAGAGTCGCTTGACGAATTCCCAAAACTTCCCAGCCGTAAGTATCCACAGCACAATTTACTACAGCCCTAATCACAGCATTTAAGCCAGAACAATCACCTCCACTGGTAAGAATTCCAATGCGTTTAGGTTCTCCCATATTTTTTATTGACATTTTGATCCAAATATATTGAGTAGTCGATGAAACTTAAGCCATTAGCAACAGATTAAACCGAAAGCAAAAGTCCTCATTGCAAATGCCAAAGTAATTTTATGTTTCTTTTGTATATAAAAACTCAACCAAGTTATCTCAGCTGTAAAATATTAAGTGTAGAGCCAGTAGTAGATTAAACCTAAGTAAAAGCAATCCCCGAAAATGCTAGGGTGTTTTTATGCTTGTTTTGTGTCTAAGAAAAAACCAAGTTATCCCAGCTGTAAAATATGAGGGTGGAGCCAAAGGTGACTAGTATTGAAAATTACAACTTCTCTTTTTCAGGAGAAGTAACAATCCCAGAGGCTCCTCCTGAATTCAAATCAGGTTTTATCGGCATTGTTGGTCGTCCAAATGTCGGTAAATCTACTTTGATGAATCAATTAGTAGGACAAAAAATAGCCATTACATCACCAATAGCGCAAACTACACGTAACCGCTTGCGGGGCATTTTAACTACACCAGAGGCGCAGTTAATTTTTGTAGATACACCAGGAATTCATAAGCCCCATCATCAATTGGGCGAAGTATTGGTGCAAAATGCCAAAATTGCCATTGAATCGGTAGATGTAGTGCTATTTGTGGTAGATGGAGCAGTAGCTTGTGGATCGGGCGATCGCTATATTGCCGAATTGCTCAGTCGCAGTAAAACGCCGGTGATTCTGGGCGTGAACAAAAGTGACCAACAACCGGACGATTCTCAGTATTTAGATGATAGTTATGCCCAGATGGCCCAGTCACATGAATGGGAAATCGTGAAATTTTCTGCCAAGACGAGTGCAGGATTACCGCAACTGCAAGAGTTATTAATTGAACATTTAGAAATTGGGCCTTTATACTATCCGCCAGATTTGGTAACAGACCAGCCAGAACGCTTTATTATGGGTGAATTAATCCGAGAACAAATTTTATTGTTAACTCGTGAAGAAGTGCCCCATTCAGTTGCGATCGCTATTGACTTAGTAGAAGAAACTCCCAGCATTACTCGTGTACTTGCTACCATCAACGTTGAGCGTGATTCTCAAAAAGGCATACTCATTGGCAAAGGCGGAGCGATGCTCAAAGCAATTGGTAGTGAAGCCCGTGAACAAATCCAAAAGTTAATCGCTGGCAAAGTTTACCTCGAATTGTTTGTCAAAGTTCAACCAAAATGGCGACAGTCGCGCATTAGTTTAGCAGAGTTAGGCTATCGCGTGGAAGAATAATAATTAGTCATTTGTCATTAGTCATTGGTCATTGGCAAACAAAAAAAGCAAATGATAAATGACAAAGGACAAATGACAAAGGACTCTTAATAAATAAATAATGTCTTTAGATACTCGCTATCCCTTAAATTTACCCGTCAATGCTCCGCCATTGCGCGTGTTAATTGTCGAAGATGATCCGATGATGCAACTGGGATTAGAGCAATCATTAATGGCTCATCCTCAGTTAGAGATTGTTGGACAAGCAGAAGATGGTTATTTGGGAGTTCAAGCCGCACTGCAACTGAAACCTGATTTGGTGGTTATGGATATTGGGTTGCCAAGATTGGATGGCATTGCAGCGACACAGCAAATTAAGGCGGCGTTGCCAGCAACTCATGTGGTGATGCTGACATCTCATCAAACGGAGACAGAAATTATTGCTGCACTATCTAGCGGTGCAGATGCGTATTGTATTAAAGGTGCAAGTGTGGAACGATTGTTAAGTGCGATCGCAGCCGCAGTTGATGGTGCAGCCTATCTCGATCCCCAAATTGCGCGGCGAGTGATTGATAATCTCAAACCACCTACACCCACCAGCAACAACGCAAACTTATCTGGACGCGAGTTAGAAGTGTTGAAACTCATGGTAGACGGGTTGAGTAACCCAGAGATTGCTGAAAAACTCTATCTCAGTCCCAACACCATCAAAACCCACGTCAGAGGGATTATGAATAAATTAGCAGTGGACGATCGCGTGCAAGCAGCAGTCGTTGCATTGCGTTCTGGGTTAGTTTGATATCTTTACTACTGAATATCTGGATAAGGGTGGGTAGCGCTCCCTACTTATTATGTATACATTAGGACTTAGCAATCGTAGTATTAAGCAGTAACCGACCAATGCAGCAAAATACAAAAATAAACGTTAGCAAAGATAATAATACTGATGTATCCAAACTGAAGAATGAATTTCCGTCTTTCTGCGCCAATAGTCGGGAAGAATGGCGGAGATGGTTAGAGAAAAACCATCTTATCTCTTTTGGTGTATGGCTTATTTACTACAAAGTAAAAAGTGGTAAACCAAGTGTTCGATACAGCGAAGCAGTAAAAGAAGCCTTATGCTTTGGTTGGATTGATAGTAAAGTCAAATCCATAGATGAAGAACGTTATATGCAAATATTTACACCTCGAAAACCGAAAAGCGTGTGGTCAAAATTAAATAAACAATATATTGAAGAACTTATAGAACAAGGTTTGATGACTACAGTTGGTCTGGAAAAAATCGAAGCTGCAAAACTAAATGGTTCATGGAATACTTTAGATGCAAGCGAAGCATTAATTATTCCCTCAGATTTAAAGCAAGCATTAGAAGCAAACACAACTGCTAAAGACTATTTTGAAAGATTTAATAATTCATCCAAAAAGAATATTATTTTTTGGATTGACAGTGCAAAACGTCCAGAAACAAGATTGAAGAGAATTGAACAAACTATCAACTCAGCATCTGCTAACAAAAATCCATTGGTACGATAACAAAGCTGAAGTGATTGCTTGACAACGTGTTATTTTGACCTAAATATTACTTGAGTCAATATTGAAATCCCAATTAAAAGTAGAGGCGTACATATAAATATATGTACGCCTCTATATCCAATTTATTTTTTCAAAAATGGCCTACCTCAATACATTTTAGCTAAAAGAGTTTGAGAATTCATTAGGGTCTATATTAGTAGGAAATAATAAAATTTCCTTGCCTTCTAAATTTGCCCTGTGGTAAAGCAAAATTGCCTTTTCCAAAGAGCAATATTTAATTGGAACCCATCTGTCGCTATAAAAGTAGACAGTTACTCGGCTCATTGCATACTCTTTCAACGGCAGTGGAAGAGACCAGGACGTGTCCACAGTTTTAACCTTACCTGTTGAGTCCATGCTTTGAACCTCAGTTATTAAGTATATATACTTTGACCCATCAGGATGATTTAAAGTAACTGTCATAAGTTACAAGAAACTACCTTGAAGCTGAATCTTTAGGTAAAAATTAGAATAATTAGAACTAACCTAAAGACATGGGATAAGTCAGTCTAGACTTATCATTTTTGGGTTCAAGGCTCATGGAATTCAAAGACTCGTTCACGAGTATCAAAGACTCATCTGACGAATTACGCATAGCGGTACTTGGTTAAAGGTTAATTTTTGGCGATGTTGATTTCTCAACAAACCGAAACTGAGAAATTAGCTTTATACCGGGCTGCTGCTGATGCTGCCCGATTAGCAGAATGGGAATTTCATAATGCTGTATTAGCGATGAAAGAAGTCGTGCGCGGGCAATATGGCTCAGATAGCGATCAAGCTCAAGCGGTGGGATTGAAGAAAAAATCAGATCGCAAACGTCCTTCTCGTAAAAAGGCAGTTGCGATCGCGTAACCGTCCGATGGAGTGTAGGGGGGACTTAGGGACAAGGGGTGAGAACTTGAAACAAGTCTTTCCACTTGTCCCTAAGTCCTCTTGCCCATACCCAATGCCCAATGACTACAACAATTTATCTAACGTAATTGGTAAATCACGAACGCGCTTACCTGTGGCATGATAAACAGCGTTGGCGATCGCCGCAGCAACACCGGTAATGCCAATTTCTCCAATCCCTTTGACACCAAGGGGGTTGATATGTGGATCGTGTTCATCGACAAACAACACCTCAATATCAGGAACGTCTGCATTTACTGGTACGTGATATTCAGCTAGATCATGGTTAACAACGCGTCCTAGATTTGGATCTATAACCGTATGTTCCATCAGTGCCATACCGATACCGTAGACAATCCCACCGACGAGTTGACTGTTGGCTGTTTTAGCATTGAGGATGCGTCCAACACCAAAGCTTCCCACCCAGCGCGTTACTCGCACTTCGCCGGAATCAGGGTTAACGCGGACTTCGGCAAATTGCGCTCCAAATGAGTGCATTGAGAACTTCTTTTGTTCGTCTCCCAGCTTGGCATCTACACGCGCTTCGATCATTTTCATTCCATGTCGTGCCAAGATTGCTTGATATGTTTCGCTTACAGACGATTTATTTTTTAAGAAAAAGCTACCATTTTGGGCAATCACATCTTCAGCGTTTGAACTATAAAGCGGCGATTTTTGATCGGCGAGTGCTAGTTGCAAAAGCTTACTACGAGCTTGATTTCCCGCTAAATGTACAGCCGAACTGACACTAGCTGCTGTTTGCGAACCACCGGAAACGGGAGTTTTTGGCATTTTAGTATCGCCTAGTTCAAAGCGAACTTTTTCAACTGGTAGACCAAGCGCATCAGCTGCAACCTGAGTCATGACAGTATAAGTTCCCGTACCAATATCTTGAGAACCGCTTTGCACAACTGCTGTACCGTCTGCCATAATCTTAGCGATCGCAGATGCCGGAGAACGGTTGGTAGGATAAGTAGCTGTTGCCATACCCCAACCAATCAAATAATTGCCGTCTCGCATCGAACGGGGTTGAGGATTGCGCTTTTGCCAGCCAAACTTTTCTGCTCCTGTCTTGTAGCACTGGATGAGTGACTTGCTCGACCAAGGCAGTCCTTTACTAGAATCGACATCAGCGTGGTTACGCAGACGCAGTTCTACCGGATCGATATTGAGCGCATAAGCCAGTTCGTCCATTGCCGATTCTAAGGCGAACGATCCAGAAGCTTCACCTGGGGCCCGCATATAGGTTGGTGTTCCCTGATCTAGCTGAACCAGACGATGGCTAGTTTCAATATTCGGGCAAGCATAAATCATGCGTGCAGTCTTAGTAACAGGTTCAATGAATTCATCAAAAGTTGAAGTCTGTGAAGTGCCGGTGTGTCGGAGTGCAGTTAATTTTCCTTCGCGGGTAGCACCCAAAGAAACCTGTTGAATTGTCTCTGGTCGAAAGCCCACAGGGCCATACATTTGTATGCGTCCCAGAACTAATTTGACTGGACGATTTACCTGCCGTGCTGCGATCGCTGCTAGGGGTACGTGTGACCAAGCCGACCCTTTGCAACCAAAGCCACCGCCCACAAAGTAAGACATAATGCGGACTTTCTCAGGCTTAATTCCTAATACCTCCGCAACTTTTTGTTGAGTCGAAAAAATTCCCTGAGTTGCATCATACAGCAGCAGTTCATCGCCTTGCCAAACCGCTGTTGTCGCATGAGGCTCCATCGGATTGTGATTTTCTACTGGAGTGGTATAGGTTTGCTCAACGCGCACAGCAGCATTCGCTAGTCCCTGCTTAACATTGCCATGAGATGAATCGGGCGATTCTTTTGGCAAGTATGCCTTAGCGATGTTATCCCGCATATTGATGGCTGGTTTCTCTTCGTCATAGCGAATTTGTACGAGTGAGGCAGCATACATCGCTCGTTCAAAGGTATCGGCAACGACGACACCAATATGCTGACCGCTATACAGCACAATGTTATCTTGTAACACTTGCACCTTATGACCGCCGCCCTTTTCTCCAGAAGCTTTGGGCGCGTTGAGGTGGGTAATTACTGCTAATACACCCGGTACTTGCTCCGCCGCCTTTGTATCAATTTGGGTAATTTTCCCTTTAGCGATCGCACTTTGAATTGTCACTCCATAAGTCATTTTTGCGACTGGAAACTCTGCCGCATAGCGTGCCTCACCCGTCACCTTTAGATGGCCATCAACTCGGTTGAGTGGTTTGCCGACAACTGTATTTTTATCACTTGTATTCATGCCATCCCTCCTACCGTTGTCAGCGCTTTAACAATGGTGCGTTTAGCCAGTTCGACCTTAAAGCCGTTGTATTTTTGAGGTTTAGCTCCAGCAACGGCTGCATTTGCTGCTGCTTGAAATGCTGCCTGGTTTGCTGGCTTATTCACGAGGGCTTTTTCTGCATCGTAGGCACGCCAAGGTTTTGTCCCTACCCCACCAAGGGCAATACGTGCCGAGCGAATGATGCCATTTTGAATATCTAGCACCGTCGCTACTGATACCATTGCAAAAGCATAAGAGGCGCGATCGCGGACTTTTAAATAGTGCGATCGGCTTGCATTGGGTGAAGCAGGTAAGTCAACGGCAACAATCAACTCTCCGTGCTGTAAAACTGTTTCCCGTTCGGGTGTCTCGCCAGGAACAAGATGAAAATCTACAAGTGGAATACTCCGCTCTCCATTCGGCCCCCGTGTTTGTACAACCGCATCAAGTGCTACCATTGCCACCGCCATATCAGAAGGATGAGTGGCAATACAGCGATCGCTACCGCCGAGAATCGCGTGAATCCGGTTGTAACCTTCAATTGCCGCACAACCTGAACCGGGAACGCGCTTGTTACACGGCATTGAAGTGTCACGGAAGTAGTAACACCGGGTACGTTGCAGTAAATTTCCGCCCACTGTTGCCATGTTTCGCAGTTGCGGTGATGCCCCAGACAACAACGCTTCTGACAGCACAGGGTAACGCTGTTGAACTATCGCATCATAAGCAACGTCGCTATTACGCGCCATTGCTCCAATCCGCAGATTGTTACTTTGCATTTCTATCTTGCTTAATGGCAGTGGGTTAATATCAACCAACTCTGTTGGCGTTTGCACATTCAACTTCATCAAATCGATTAGGCTAGTACCACCGGCAAGATATGAGGCTTCGGCATCTGGAGCCACCAACGCCACGGCATTTTCCGCTTGTCGCGCTTTTTGATAGTTAAATGGCTGCATCTTTTTTTCCTTCTAAGACATCACGGACAGCAGCCACGATATTTGGATAAGCACCGCAACGGCAGATATTGCCGCTCATTAATTCCCGAATATCGTCATCTGACTTAGCGTGTCCTTCGTTGACTAAACTCACCGCCGAACAAATTTGTCCCGGTGTGCAATAACCGCACTGAAATGCGTCGCGGGCAAGAAATGCGGCTTGCATCGGGTGCAGATTGTCTCCTTGCGCCAGACCTTCAATAGTTGTAATGGCAGCATCTGTGTGCATGATGGCAAAAGTCAGACAGGAGTTAATTCGCTGTCCATCAACCAGCACCGTACAAGCACCACATTGACCGTGGTCACAACCTTTTTTACTGCCAGTTAGCCCTATGTATTCACGAAGTGCATCAAGTAAGGTAACACGCGGTTCAATTTGCAAACTATGTTTTGTTCCGTTCACCTGTAGTGTCACCTTCATAGTTTCAGATATCGAATTTTTCAGCATGGGGGTAGTTTTTCTCACCGGAGTTTGTGCCACCGTTTTCTCCGCAAAATTACTGATTGTAGCCGCTACTGTACTGCCGAGCATCAATTGACCTAATCTGCGCCGTCTTAGACGAAACTTCATCTTTTACTCCATTCTGCTTTTGTTGAGTAATAATATTCAGTAATTCTTCTGCCTTAAATTCTTAGTAAAAATTATTTTTACCTTATAATTTACCTCAAAATAATATTGTTAACAGAATACAATTTCATCTTGTTCCCGTCTCTCTATCAGAAGATTTATGTCATAAGTATCATTAATAGTTCTCATCCTGTTCTGGAACTAACAATATTTTTAGTTATTGCTGTATCAATAATTGAAGGTTAGGGTTGAGTAGAGCATTACTGCTTAATTAATCTATGACATCCGAAATCGTGCTTTGCTTAAAGAAAAATTCGTTGAATGTCGGTAAATCCTAATATAAAATCAAAAAGCTGAAATTATGAACATCCAAACAACAAGCCAACTACCAATTCCTCCACACTTTTACCCCGAAAAAGTAGGAGAGGTCTGGCGTGTACCTTACCAAAAAATCGCCGCAGCATCTGAAGCTTGGGTAAAACAACACGACATCAAACCAGCATCTTCAGATACAAACCGTATATGCTTATTGTTAATTGATGTTCAAAATACTTTTTGTATCCCCAACTTTGAACTATTTGTAGGTGGAAAATCTGGGAATGAGGCGGTGAATGATAACGTCAGATTATGTGAGTTTATCTATCGCAACTTAGGAGTCATTACAAAAATTGTACCCACTCTAGATACCCATACAGCAACGCAAATCTTCCATCCCATCTTTTGGGTGAATGCTGGTGGAGAACATCCTACTCCAGCAGCAACTAATATCACTTTAGCAGATATCGAACAAGGTATCTGGAAGGTTAATCCAGCAGTTGCTGAAAGTATTACTAATGGAGATTATGAATTATTAGAAAAACACGCTTATCATTACGTTAGAAAACTCAGTCAAGATGGTAAATACCCTCTCACAATTTGGCCTTATCATTCTATGTTGGGCGGTATTGGTCATGCTTTAGTTTCATCGGTGGAGGAAGCAATATTTTTCCACAGTATTGCTCGTCAAAGCCAAACACAATTTGAAATCAAGGGTGAAAATCCTTTAACAGAAAACTATTCGATCTTACGTCCAGAGGTGTTGGAAGATTTTGAACAACGTCCACTTGGTCAAAAAAATACCCGTTTGATTAAGCAACTTTTAGAATTTGATACTGTTATTATTGGTGGTCAAGCTAAAAGTCATTGCGTCGCCTGGACAATTGATGATTTATTAACAGAAATTAAAGAGGTAGATGCTACCCTTGCTCAAAAAATCTATCTCTTAGAAGATTGCACTTCTCCCGTTGTTGTTCCAAATATTGTGGACTACACAGAACAGGCAGATGCAGCATTTGCAAGGTTTGCAGAGGCAGGAATGCACATCATAAAATCTAGCGAGTTTGGGATTTTGGCATAGGGAATTGGGAATTGGGCATTGGGAATTGGTTATTTTCCCTCTGCTTCCTCTGCTCCCTGATTTTCCCACTTCTTCATTTCTTCAAATAACCCTTTGGATCTTCGGCTACCCAACCCAGAGATGAGCTAGAACGCACTTCAAAATGAAGATGTGATTGAGTGGAACTTGGTTTTCCACTGGTGCCTACTGTCCCTAGTAAGTCTCCTTTTTTTACTTGCTGACCAACAGTAACCTTGATGCTGTCAAGCTGGGCGTAGCGGCTTTGAAGCCCGCCACTGTGGTTAATGATGACCAACTTGCCATAAGAACCTTGGTCATTAGCAAAGGCTACGGTTCCAGGAGCGATCGCTAATACATTACTCCCAACTGGTGCTAATAAGTCAACACCACTGTGGAAGAAAACTTCACCTGTCGCCGGATTAATTTGCCATCCATAAGCTAATCCTACATTTGCAACTTGTGCCAATGGATATCCAGCCAGGGATGCACGGTTTGGTGTACCTGCATCAGTAGGTAAAGGGGACTTAGTTACAACACCATTGGGCGACCAATTTACCCCCGGAACAAACACGATTCTGGGGTCTTGTTGGCAGCCATTTACCTCAAAAAGGCTATCAGCACGAACTTTGTATTGTGCTGCCACTTGTCGCCAAGTTTGACCGCGAGGTACTTCAACTACAATCCCATTGTAGGGAGGAATTTGAAGCACACTACCAACGGCTGCAAGTGCGCCATTCTGCAAAGCTGGATTCATACCGATAATAGTTGTAGGTATGAGATTGTAGCGCTGCGCTATGCTCTCCAAAGTTTCGCCACGAACAACTTTATGGCGTTGGAAGCGAGATAGGGCTGGAATCGGACAACCACCTACAGCAGCGTTAGCACTGTTCAAGTTTGGCAGTATGCTTACTAGGCCCAAGGCGCTAACTAGGCTACAGAGAAACAGTTGACGAAAGGGTAAAGTCATGTATACAGATCAAGAGCGCATTAACTTTAAATTTTAGATGGAGAGTGTGGGAAGTGGGGAGATCGGTGAGTAGGGGGCAGGGGAGCAGAGGGCAGGGGAGCAGGGGGACAAGGGGAAATTATTGAACAAGTCTCTCCATCTCCCACCTCCTCCTTGTCTCTTCTTCATACCTCTTACCCCCTGCTCCCTGCCTGTCCCTCTGCTCCCTTCCTCTGTGCCTCTTCCCCCTGCTCCCTGCTCCCTGCTCCCTGCCCCTCTCTCTGCCTCTTTTACCCAATCCCCAATGCTTAATTCCTTGTAAATTGATCTGTCCACTTGCCGTTAGCTTGACTACACTTAGAAATTAGCAACTGCATTGTTGTCCTTAAGCAGAATTATTATGAAGTTATCTTTAAAGCAACTAGGTGTTTATTTGTTCTTAGTGGTATTTGGTTGTGGTGCAGGTTTGTTTGGCAGTCGCTATCTCTTACTACAAAATTCTTCATTCCAACAGTTAAGAAATGTAACAATGGCTTCGCCTCCAGAATCTGTAGTGCCAAATTCTCCTAATGGAGCAATTGGGGCTACTGGAGGCGATAATGTGAATTTTATTGCGACGGCAGTGCAAAAAGTTGGCCCGGCTGTGGTGCGAATTAATGCCACTCGCAAAGTCGCCAATCCCATCTCTGACGCATTAAAAAATCCGCTCTTGCGGCGATTCTTTGGAGAGGATGAGCAACCAATTCCCGAAGAACGGATTGAGCGCGGTACAGGATCAGGATTTATTTTGAGCGAGGATGGGGAATTACTCACTAACGCTCATGTAGTAGCAGATACAGATACAGTACAAGTCACCCTCAAGGATGGTCGAAGTTTAGAGGGTAAGGTGGTAGGAGTTGATTCTGTGACAGATGTGGCAGTGGTGAAAATAAAAGCGAATCATTTGCCAACTGTGAAACTGGGCAATTCGCAAAACTTAATACCAGGACAGTGGGCGATCGCAATTGGCAACCCTCTGGGTTTAGATAATACTGTCACTATCGGCATTATCAGCGCTACCGATCGCACCAGTACTCAAGTTGGTGTACCAGATAAGCGAGTCAGTTTTATCCAAACTGATGCCGCAATTAACCCTGGTAATTCCGGTGGCCCCTTATTAAACGCTCAAGGCGAAGTGATTGGTGTTAATACTGCCATCCGCGCTGATGCTCAAGGACTCGGTTTTGCGATCCCCATTGAAACCGCCGCCCGTATTGCCAATGAACTTTTTACCAAAGGGCGTGTAGAACATCCCTTCTTGGGTGTTGAAATGGCAGACCTTTCTCCCATCAAAAAACAGCAGATTAATCAAGAGAATCAGCTGAACATTCAGCAGGATGTTGGGATTGTGATTAAAGGAGTTACAGGCGATTCCCCAGCCAAGCGCGGAGGATTGCTTCCTGGAGATGTGATTCAAAAAGTTAATGGTAAACCAGTCAAAACCTCAGCCCAAGTTCAAAAGCTGGTAGAGTCCAGCAAAGTTGGGGACATAATAGCGATCGAAGTCAATCGTAGTGGGAAAATTCAAACCTTCAAAGTCCAATCAGGAGCTTATCCTGAAAGGAAATAGTCAAAATAATTCGTAATTGATAATTCGTAACTCGTAGTTGCAAGACGCTTGCGGACTCGCTTTTCACGTCGCTATACGTGGAAGCTTTAACTCTCCACACAAATCTTGTTAACCACTGAATTTTTAATCCAGTGTGGGCTGCTGTAACTTTTTTAATTACGAATTACGAATTACGAATTAGTAATTATTTGGTCAATAGTCCCAGAATGTTTGACTATTGACTATTGACCATTAGACAAATGCTCTAACTGCATTCTTTGTTCCATTTGGCGCAGAAAATACCCCGTCATCATGGCCGACGCTAGAAGCCCAGCTAAGTTATCCCGATCTGTTGTGATTTGGACATTGAAATTTTCTGCCGGGAGCATTCCCACTAGCCCTTGGACATTTTGCGAGATGATTTGTTTAATTTCAGGGCTGGCGGATTGAGCAATCCTCGCTAGAACATCAGGAGACTGATGTTGTAGATATTTCAGTAACTGATTGGGGTATTCCTCAGCATGGTCGGAAAGAAGTTGATTAGGGTGTTCCTCGGAGTTGTCATTTAAAAAGTCAGGATTAAACACCATTGGCAGTTTTATTTAGCTTAATTGCTAACTCTACTCTAAACCATAGTACAAGGCTAGCGCATTCACCACAGGTATAAGTCATTAAGAGGAGGGGGAATGGGGGGATGGGGGAGTGTGGGGGGTCAGATTTCTTCCCCATCCTCCCACACTTCCCCATCCTCCCACACCTCCCACACTCCCTATTCCCCACTCCCCACTCCCTTGAGTTCTAGTTCTAGTTCTAGTTGTTCTTCCTTTTGGTTGTTGGAAAGTATTTGTGGGAGTTGTTCGATTTGGAAATACTGATGGAATTTTGGGGTTACTTGGAGTGAGTAGGAGCGAGAATCGCTGTCTCGGCGTTTGCGGATAAAACCAAGTTCTACGAGTTCGGGAACGTGTTGATATACTCCTGAACCGCGCAAGTTAATCAAGTCGCTCTGGAGTATGGGACTATTGAGGGCGATCGCAGCTAAAGTCCGCAATGCACCTACACCCAATTCTACTGGGATCATGGTTTGCACTAAATCCTGAAAATCAGACCGTAGTTGCAAACTGTAACCATCAGGGGTTTCTATTACCTCTAGGGCGCTATCTCGGTGGGCATAATTGTCCATGAGTTCAATTATGCCTTCTTTGACAGAGGCGCGATCGCACGCTGCATACTCGGCGATTTCGCCGAGCGACAAGGGTTTACCCTTTAAATAAAGAATTGCTTCTATCTTCGTCGCTGTGGCTGTAATCATTTAGTCATTAGTCATTGGTCATTGGTCATTAGTCATTGGTCATTAGTACATGACAACTAATAATCAACAAGTGTGTGGCATTATATCGTAAATTGTCAAAATATTGTTAGTTCTTAAATTGGAATTGGGCATTCCCCATTCCCAATTCCTCAAAATCCTCTAGTTGTGAGAATAAATTCTGCGATCGCTAAATCTTGTGGAGTTGTCACTTTTAAATTTGTTTCCTCTCCCTCGACAATTCGGACTTCGATGCCGCACTTTTCAAATAAAGCCGCATCGTCAGTTACTTCCCAACCTTGCCGGACTCCCTCAGCGTGGCACTGTTTCAACAACTTCACATCAAATCCTTGGGGAGTTTGTGCCGCCCACAATTTTTGTCTGTCAGGTGTTTCTTGAATTATGCCTTGTTGATCGACAACTTTGATTGTGTCTTTGACGGGTACACCAGCAATTAAACCGGGATAGTGGCGAATGGCTTGGGCACAGGAGTTAAATAAATCTGGTGTGGCGAGACATCTAGCGCCATCGTGAATCAACACTTGTTCTGCGGCTACTGGCAAAGCCTGCAAGCCATTGTAAACAGATTCTTGACGGGTGGAGCCGCCTTGAATAAATTCCACTGGTTTAGTGAGCTTAAGATCGGCGAGAATTGCTCTGAAGTCTGGCCAATCGGTAGGCTGAGAAATAATCCCGATCCAACTGATTGTATTAGCGGCTTCTGCGGCTAATAGAGTCCAAGCAATAATTGGTTGCGATCGCACTTTCAGCAGGAGTTTATTGCGGTTACTACCCATTCTTTTTCCGATTCCCGCAGCTGGAATTAGTAAATACACAGAATTCCTCAATCTTTAAGCTATATATTTTCCCCTAAAATAGGGAGCGAGTAAGCGTCAATAAATATTATGCGAGTAGTAGCCCTTGTACCTGGCGGAATTGGCGACCAAATTCTCTTCTTTCCGACTCTAGATGACCTGAAGCGCAATTACCCTGACGCTCAAATAGATGTCGTTGTTGAACCCCGGTCAAAGGCTGCCTACCGAGTGAGCAAGTCAGTTCACGAGGTGCTGAACTTTGATTTTCACGACCGTAATAGTCTGGCAGATTGGGGTAACTTGGTGGGGACGATTCGCGATCGCGAATACGATGTTGTCATTGTTATTAAGCAAATTTGGTTGCTTAGTCTTTTGCTCTGGTTGACGGGAATTCCCATACGTATTGGCTACAAAGGCAATGGTTCGGTTTTTCTGACCCACACTGTGCCATTTAAAGCATCCCAGTATGCGGCGGCAGCATATCACGATTTGCTGCAACCATTGGAAATAAATAGCCCTGTCCCAGAGTTAGCAGTAAATGTGCCCAAACCAGATATTGAGTGGGCACAAAAAGAACAAAAACGCTTAGGGGTGCATGAAACAGGCTATATCTTGATTCATGGCGGTTCTGGCCAGTTATCTCAGGCTAAAGAACTGGATAAAATCTACCCTGTCGAAAGTTGGCATCAAATTATTCAAGGTTTCCAAGATAAGCAGCCTGACCTGCCTGTAGTGGTTGTTAAGGGAATTGGCGATGAACAGTTTGTGCGATCGCTTCTGGGGTCTTCTCCAGATATCAAGGTGACTGCCCCAGATGATATTGGCAAGTTAACTGCTATGATCGCCGGGGCAAATTTGATGTTATCCACTGATAGTCCGGCACTACAACTGAGTGTTGCTGTCCAAACCTACACCATTGCGCTATTTGGGCCCACCGACCCAGCTAAGTTGTTGCCGAAAAACGAGAAATTCCTGGCTATTGTATCCCCCACGGGAAAAACAGCGGATGTTTCACCAAACGCAGTTTTAGAGAAAATCTGGGGTGGCTAAACCAGCAGTTTGTCCCAATTTCTGCAATTAGTCTATTGGATATCTAATGTAGTCATGCGTTTGTTGAATGACCGCAAAACCTGGTTGTGACAGCTAGATTTTGCGGTTATTTCAGTATTAAAATATTTCAAAAAAAGCATCATCTAATTCATAACCCAGCATTTGAGCCATAGACTTTAACCGCGAGAGGCTGGGAATATCCTGCTGTTTGAGCCAATCACCTAAAATAAAGATTTTGTGCATCAAAAATATTTCTAAGGCTTCAGGATTGTACTGAATGCCATCTTGGGAACTGAACTGGTGTGGTACTAGCATGGCGGCATAACGAGCAAATTCTCCAGCTTTCCAATCTAGTAAAAATGCTAACCAGGGGTATTTGGCATCTAGGCGCACAAACCACAGCCTTATTTCTGGAATTTCTGAGAGTTCCCGTGGATCGCCAGGTTCGAGATCGTAATTGATATCAAAGCGTAGTTGCTGTTCATGGGATGCGGCCCCATCTTGCAGCAGTTGTTCAATCACCGTTGAGGCAGGCGATAGATCCAGATTGTTAATGAAGTCATTATTGAGTGCGATCGCAATTGTCTTTGACTCAGCAGCCACTTTCTTTTTGCTCAACTTTAGGATCGACAATCTACAGTAGCAGCTTTCAGGGATTGACGCTACATTGACCTTGAGAAATTAATTGGTATTTACTAATACTTTTTTGCTAATAATTTTGGTCAAACTATACAAGATTTAGAAATAACTCTGACCTTCTCAAGTTTATTTGATACTTTTACTTAGTTTTTACTGTTTATAAAAAATATCTATCTAGTGGCTGGCTTTGATATCATCCGCTAGCAATACCTGCGGCGGAGTACACTTACGCTTCTCACGTATATCGGATATTTTGACAGTCAAATATTACTTTCATAACTGCGATAAATACCCATGTTTAACTAAAAGACTACTACATCGTTTAGATATAGGACTCATATTTGATTTTTGAATAAACTCCGTACAACTCAAAAAGCCTTCTTCCCTATTGCCTCTAGGCAACACCTCCCCCAAAGTGGACATTTCCAGCAATTTTAAGTTAAAGTTGTAATGAGTTTGTTTTAGATTAAGGTCTGACAAAGTAGCCATCAGCAAGCAAAAAATAGATCGTTATTTATCGCCACCTGTTACTTCCGAAGCATCACAAGCCAAAACATAAGTACAGGTAGAACAATGGTGTGCAATATTATTGCATATATTAAATAACCAATAAAAATTGAAGTGGGAAAATTCCCTTAACAGTTAACAAGCTGTAATATGCAAAAACAAACAATTTCAACAAAACCAATTCGTTCTCTAGAAGATGCGCTAGATAGGTGTCAAATCCTGGGTATGCGCGTCAGTCGTCAGCGCCGCTTTATTTTGGAATTACTTTGGCAAGCAAATGAACATCTTTCTGCTAGAGAGATTTACGATCGCTTGAACCAAGAAGGTAAAGAGATCGGCCATACCTCTGTTTATCAAAATTTAGAAGCATTATCCAGTCAAGGCATTATTGAATGTATTGAACGCTGTGATGGGCGTTTATATGGCAATATCAGTGACTCTCACAGTCATATTAACTGTGTGGATACAAATCAAATTCTTGATGTTCATGTGGAACTACCAGAAGATTTGCTCCGCAAAATTGAAGAAGAAACAGGAGTGCGAATTACTGACTACAGTATTAACTTTGTTGGCTACCGTAACCCTGAAGAAGGGTAGGGAGCAGGGGAGATCGGGGAGCAGAAGGGAAGGGGGACAAGGGGACAAGGCGACAAAGGGAGAGAACTTGAAACAAGTCTTTCCCCTTGTCCCCAATTCCCAATTCCCAATTCCCAATTCCCTATTCCTCAATAGAATTATTGCCAAAAACTGTTTCATCATCAACATCATCATCGTAGAAACCTACGGGTAAAATTGTGCCTTCGGAGCTTTCAATTAGTCCGCTCACAGGGGGTTTATTCCAATTTTTATCTGTGTTTGGCGTAATTTGGATGGTGTTTAAGAAGGGTTGCTGCGATGAGCGCAAATTTTTCAGTCTTTGAAACGACTCTTTAGAGAAAAAGGCACCATTATCACCAGCTAATTTTTTGCCAGCCTCAGTAAGGATGGCATCAAAGAAGCAGGCTTTGGTGAGATCGGCTGAATTAAGATTTGCTCCGGTAAGGTTAGCTTGTTGAAGATTTGCACCTGTCAGGTTTGCCTGTTGGAGGTTTACGTCTGTAAGATTAGCTTGTTGAAGGTTTGCGCCTGTGAGATTAGCCTGTTGCAAATTGGCTCCAGCCAAATTAGTCCCAATTAACTCCGCATTGGATAAGTTTGTCTGCTCAAGATTTATCCCAGTTAACATTACTTGCAACAAAGAGGCTCCCGATAAATTGAGTCCAGCTAGAGACTTAATTCGGGTTACAAAAGCACTTTTGTGGAGAACGCTTGTTCTCGCAATTAGCGCACTTAAAGCTTCTGGATTGAATTCTGCTAAATTGAGCGGATTCCCACAAGGCCAAAAAGGGATTTTGGTTTCTCGATAGCAAGCATAAAGCAATAAAAATACGTTCAATCCCACCGCAGCATTGACTTGCTCAACATTCACGGGGTTTTGTAGTGCGTGGAAATGAGTCCAAGCTTTGTGGGCTATGCCTTCGTCTAACCAATAGCCTTGACAGTAAGCACGCCAGAAAGACAAAAGACGTTGAAACAAAACTTCAAAAGAAAACTTGTGCTTTTGTTCACGGCGTAAAATTGCGATCGCTAATTCTTCAATTTCCTGGCTCAGTATCCCATAACCCAATAGATTGTAAATATGCTGGGCAACACTACTGGGAGAATCAACTACAAAAGTGAGGGAACCATAAGCCTCATTTTGGCACTGAGTTAATAATTTCAACTCAGCAGTCACAGCCTTAGCACAAAGAAATTCTCCTAACTTAAGATGCGAAAACTCAATTAAACTATTTTTCTCTGAGCTTTCTAAGTCCCGAATTTTAAAATAAAATCCTGGTAAATTGTTAAATTCACCAGCCAAATTAATTTGATGACGTTGTGAGTGTAAAATTTTCAGAGCGATCGCTTGCATTTGATCGAGTAAATCTTGGGGATGACGATTAGCAAGTAAATTAGCGATCGCTTCTGGAGTCCGGTTGATATGAGCCGATCCTGAGCGCAGCAGCATCGTTTTAATCCCACCAGTTAGCGGATAACCCAACAACCATCGACTTAAGCGATGATAAATTTCCCATAGCACAGAAGACTTTGGGGTATTAACAGCTAGTTGTAAGACTTCATCATTTAGCAGTCCGTCGCGGTGTAAAATCCCCAATAAATGCAACATTAGGGGTTGACGAACAAGGGTAGATAATTCTGGAAACCTTGATTGGCTGGCAAATAAGCCTGACTGTTTTAAGAATGTAAAGAAATTTTGAGCGATCGCCAATGATTGTACTTTTGCCCACTGCTGAAACCATTGTTTGAATTCGTCCACATCCAACGGTTGAATGATAATTCGCTTCAATGATAGGGGGATCTCTGGGGCGATTTCCTGTAATGTTGTTGAGCGGCTCGTTAACACAATTTTGTGTCTATGTTGAGATTGGAAGTTCAGTAGTTGCTGAACAAAAATTGCTTTTGCCCTTACACCATAAGCAGAAGGGGGCAGTTCATCCAAACCATCCAGCAGCAACAGACAAGGAATATTTTCTTGCTCTAACCAGGTTGAAAGATTAACATCAAAAGCAGAATTTAGAGTTTCGATTAAAGTCTTGCCATAAGTTACATCCCTTAACCTAATTACTATAGGCATCCAAATAGGGTAAACTTGTTGCGCTATTTCTGCTGCCCAAAGCTGGCAAAAACTGGTTTTTCCAAAACCAGGTTCCGACTCAATGACAGCGATCGTTTCTAGATCAGCTAGCTGTTGCTGCGCCCATGTTTTTAAATCAACTGACTTAACAGCTTTTTTATCCACATCAGAAATACTTTCCTCTATTGGTAAGCCTTTTTGTGGCACATAGATATCCTTGAGAGCAAAGGATTCTATAAGTAAAGGCATACTAAGGTTTTTAATCAAACTTGCCCGGTAATGTTCTCGGTGCAAGTCAATTTTCTCACCAACTGTAGAACCAGCTTCTGGAGCGATAAAACTGGGGGCTAATGAAATTCCCAAACGGAAAAACTTTTGCAGTTGGGCTAAAGGGGCAGCATTTTCAGTAACCACTACGAGTATGTCACCAGGAAGTGAATGAACTAAACGCTGTGTTAAGAGTTTCGCTTCATATTCTTCTGCACCATTAGCAACAAACCAAGCGATGACAGCATGATTTATTTGTTGCACCAGTAAAGAATCTGCAATCAGAGACAGTGCTTGTTCCGCTTGTGTATCAGTTAATTTACCTGGGCTGAGAGTTTTCAGCAATCCTTGTAGTTGCGAATCTTGAAGGATGAGTTTACCAACGTCTTCTTTAAGTACTTGTGCTTGGATTGGTATACTTGCCCGATCTAACCACGGTCTTTTTAGACTTGCTTCCTGCTCTAGAATTGCTTGCAAAGCCTGGAGATAGGCAATTTGGAACGCTAGCCATGTGCCCTCATTACGTTTTAACGGTTTTTTTTGGCTGAGGCTACGCAACAGGTTTTCTGTTAACTGCGAAATCAGACTGATTTCTTCCCAAACAATCCCTAAAGGCAGTTCTAAAATCTCTACCAAAGTACAGATATCAAAAGGCATGAGGCTTTTGACTTCCATATCCTGAACAATCCGGTAGGCAATACCTGCCAATTGCCCCGCCGAAAATCCTCTGATTTGATTGATTGCGATATAGCGTTCTGCTAACCAGTTCCGAATACTCAAGTTCATTTAATTACACAGTGACAGCTGCTTATGGCAATTATGATCGATTTATTCAGTTTGCGAAAACAGGTAACAATAGGTGGAGACAAAGTTTTGTATCAAAGCTGTTTTCTGATTGGTAAAAAACAGTGCTTGTGTAATTGAGTAGACTATGAGCGATCGCCCTTTAAGATTATTGTTAATCGACCAAGACCCAATTTTTCGTCTGGGATTACGGGTAGCTTTGGAAGCAATTCCGAACCTGGAAGTAACAGGAGTAGTAGAAACTGATACCACTGCCTTGCAGATTTTAGCAGAAATTGCCCAAGAAGACCCTAAACAGGTGAATTTGGTCGTTTTAGAATTCGGTAATGGTCGCTCCATCACCAGCCAGCAGCTAGGTTTACAATTCTGTCGGCAACTTAAAGCCTTATATCCCAACCTGCCAATTCTGCTTCTGAGTTCTGTGCAAGAACAAGGACTGCTATTAGCGGCCAAATCTATTGGTGTAAATGGCTACTGCCCCAAGGGTACACCACTTCCTGAGTTAGTCGCTGCCATGCAAGAAGTTGCAGATGGTGGTGAATATTGGTTTCGAAACACGGAAGTAATCACAACTCCTAACTCTTGTACAGACGCGATTAATCGCGTCTCCCCCAACTCCCCACTCCCTTTTTATAGACAGCGAAATAATTTACGTTTGTCAGGAATTGCTTACATTGACGTTACCCTAGCCGCAGTCACAGCACAATTACAAGTTCCTGGATTAGCAGTATTAGATCGGGCAGTTTTAGCTGGACAGAGGCGAGAACTTCTAGCGGCTCGTTGGTTGCTAAATCGGTTGTTAGTTTCATCACAAGAAAGGCAAGAGGAAGATATTCCGGTTGCTGATGGGCCACCTCTTACCCCTTCATTGAGTAGTGCCATTCAGCCCCGGCAAACTGTTTTACCTTTACTTAATCTAGGAACAGTACAATTTAACTTGTTTGCATCTTGCGTTACCAAACTTCAATTTCCTTTACGAAATGTCACAGATTTACCTTTAGAAATTGACATCTTTCGTGAAGAGAAAAAGCGGGAATTGCTTTATCTTATCCTGCAAAAATTGACTGAACAGTTGGATGAACTGCGTGCTTCTCAACTTGATGTAAATCAATTGTATGAGGTAAAAAATATCTTATTGCGCGATTTATGGCAAGCAGCGATTACAGATTTTTTTGGAAAATTTTCTCGAATAAAAATAGGAAATCAGAATATAGGAATTGTTAATTTTTTGCTGCAAAATATAGAAGTTGTGCAAAGAGATATTCTCAACAAGATTCCGCTAGTTATTGAGTTGTATTCTTATTTAATTTTTCAAACAGAATTAATAATTGATAATACGTCATATCCTGTATTAGGCACTGAAGCCAAGTCCCAAGCATTAATGATTTTGGAGAATTTGTTGATTCAGGTAGCGAATGGAGTAGTGCAACCACTGTTAAATTCTTTAGCAGATGTGGAAATCATGAAGGAAAATTTATATGGCAGACAATTTATTTCCACCAGGGAGATTGAACGTTTTAGAAATGATTTATCGTGGAAGTATCGTCTAATTAATTATATAGAGGAGCCGAAAGCTGTTTTTGAAAGTCGCTACGATCTATTTGTTATTGCCCCTCGTGGTATTGCCAAAACTTCAGTTTATGCTCCTCGGAATCAGGAATTAGCAAGACTTTCTAATATTCCTTTAATAGTGACTTTGCTTTTAGAATTTAGTGATGCGATCGCACCGCGTTTAAAATCACTATTATCTTTTTTAGGTAGCGGTATAGTCTTCATCCTTACCCAAATAATTGGTCGTGGTTTAGGTTTAATCGGTCGTGGTATTCTTCAAGGTATTGGTAGCGTTTCGTTACTAGAAAAAAATCTGAGACGAAATAGCGATCGCACTAAGTGAAGAAAGAAGGGGGCAGGGAGCAGGACTATTGATTCTTCTGCTATGCCCAATGACGCATTCCCCATGACAAATGACAAATGACAAATGACTTTATCGGGCTAGCAATTTCTTATATTTACGCGATTAGTCTACTTGTGCTTGGCGAGGGACTGCGTAGGCTGTTTGATGTAAAGCCAGATTTGACCCGCAAAGCGATCCATATTGGTGCAGGGATGTGGGTTTTCGGTGTCCTGCGATTGTTTAATCACTGGGAAATCGGAATTATACCTTTTGCCACCTTTATAGGACTTAACTACCTGTTCTACCGCTACCGATTCATCGGGGCAATGGATACTCAGGATAGCTCACCTGGTACAGTTTATTTCGCTCTCTCAGTGACATTGCTTTTCGGACTACTGTGGCGACCAGACGGGCCAGTAGATAGCGTTGCGATCGCTGTTGCTGGGATAATGGCGATGACCTGGGGTGATGCACTAGCAGCATTAATCGGTAGACGCTTCGGGCAGCATAAATACCAAGTAGGAAATTCAGTGCGTTCCTGGGAAGGTTCGGCAGTGATGTTTGTGGCGAGTGCAGTAGTAATTTTCTTGGTGCTGTTACTGCTACCTGGTTCATCACTGAGTCCCCTAGGAACGCCTCTAAGTTTAGGATTGGCATTGTTGACGGCGGTGGTAGCTGCTACTTGCGCCACTCTAGCAGAGGCAGTCTCACCCCACGGCACAGATAACCTCAGTGTGCCTTTAGTCACGGCTGGCGTAGTGTGGGTAATAAAACAAAATCTTCACCTGTTCTCTTAGAATTTTCAAAATTCCGTGTTCAAAGGTGCAACTTCCGTGTTCAAAGGTGCAACTTTCGAGTTCAAAGGTGCAACTTCCGAGTTCAAAGGTGCAACTTCCAAGTTCAAAGGTGCAACTTCCAAGTTCAAAGGCTCAACTTCCGAGTTCAGAGGCTCAACTTCCGAGTTCAAAGGTGCAACTTCCGAGTTCAAAGGTGCAACTTCCGAGTTCAGAGGCTCAACTTCCGTGTTCAGAGGCTCAACTTCCAAGTTCAAAGGCTCGACTTCCGAGTTCAGAGGTGCAACTTCCGAGTTCAGAGCTAGTAATAAATACAAAACTCACCTTGACAGCTCCATTTTGCACTTATAAATTCCAATTGCGGCGGAAATGGAAGAAACCTTCTAAAAACTCTTGCCAAGCAATATCGCTATTTAACCTCTGCTTACTCCACTCTCTTGCAGCTTGTTCCAAAATTTCTGAGAAACTGGGATAGACAGGAGATAAATTTGCTAAATCTTTGACTTTAATTTTTTGGGACATTGCTAAGGCAATCAAATTAATCAATTCTCCAGCTTCTGCCCCTAATATCGAAGCTCCCAAAATTTCGCCATTGCGTAGCACAATTAATTTACACATACCAGTGGTTTCGTCCCGAAGTTGGGCTGCTGCCACTGTTTTAAAATATTGACGCAAAACTAAAACTTCATCTCGACTAAATAGACGTTTTGCCTGTGCCTCTGTCAAACCCACTTGCGCCACCATCGGCACAGAAAACATTGCCCAAGGAATGGAGCGATAATTTACTCGTAATCTAGGGAAAAAGAGTGCATTGTTTAGGGCAATTTTTGCTTCATAATTAGCGAGATTGGCAAAGTCGTAACCACCAATTACATCACCACAAGCGTAAATGCGGTGATTAGTGGTTTGTAGTTTATCATTCACTACTAAACTACGCCGATGCCATTTCACGCCTACCGTTGCCAAATTTAGGGATTCAATATTCGGCTGTTGTCCAGTCGCCACTAAAATTTCATCAGTTTCAATGGCTTTATCTCCTGCTTGAACCCACTTTTTATCCTCAATTAGCCTTACCTGAGTTACTGGTTTATCAGTGAGGACGCGCACACCTTCGACTTCCAACTGTGCCTGAAGCAATATGGCTATCTCAGGGTCAATATTGGGTAAAACATAAGGATGCTTGACTACTAGCGTCACACTGCAACTAAATCGGGCTAAAGTTTGAGCGATTTCAATGCTTTGGGGAGTTCCACCGATAATTACCCAATTTTTGGGTAATGTTTCTCCCTGTAAAGATTGCCAAATATTAGAAAGGGTTAGATAGCCAGTGCCTTGCAATCCCTCAATCTCTGGAATTTCTGGACGCGAACCACTGGCTAGCAAATAAGTACGGGCGTGTAGTAGGCGATTGTTAACGACAAAAGCCAGTTGGGGCAAAGATTGAAATTGACCACTGCCAACAATGACATCTACCCCCAGGGCAGCTAGGACGGCAGGAGAATGCTGTTCTTTGAGATTTGCGGCGACGCATTGAGCATACAGCATCGCTTCTTGCCATGCCATAGATATAGTGTTTGTGGCATGAATACCAAAACTAGCGGCATTATTCAACTTCTGCGCCAGTTTACCGATTTCGGTCAGAGCATGGTGATGAGTAAACCCATAGTCTACTTTAGGTTCCACCAAGGCAACCGTAGCACGTAGTTGGGTTGCAGCAAGAGCAGCGTAGTATCCAGCAAGACTGCCGCCAATAATTACAACATCGTAGTCAATTGTCATTTGTCATTTGTCATTGGGCATGGGGAATGGGGAATGGGGAATGGGGAATGGGGAATTGGGCATTGGGGACAAGGAGAATTGGGGACAAGGGAAAAGACTTGTTTCAAGTTCTTACCTCTTGTCCCCTTGTCCCCTTGTCTCCCTCATCTCCCCCTGCCTCCCCTACTTCCCACTCAGCGCTGTTAGTAAGCGTTGGTTATCGGACTCTTCACGTACAGCAACCCGGAAAAAGCGATCGCCTAATTCTTTAAAACTAAGGCAATCACGGATTAAAATCTGGTGATACTTGAGTAATTGGTGCTGTAACTGCGAAGTCGACTCTTGAGACTCAACCAGTAAAAAGTTAGCAGCACTTGCTTGGGGTTGCAATCCCGGTATTTCAGCCAAACCTTGAAAGAGTTGGTTTCGTGCAGGTGGTAGCCATGCCCAGGTTTGCTGCTGAAACTTCGTATCCTGGAGGGCTGCAATTGCCGCCGCCGCCGCTAGAGTGTTTACGGGCCAGGGGTCACGCCATAGCTGCCATTTAGCTAGGCAATCGGGGTGTGCGATCGCATATCCTAATCGCAATCCTGGGAGACTGTAAAATTTGGTTAGCGATCGCAATATTACTAAATTTGTATATTCCTGCACCACCGGAATTAGGCTTTGTTCCTCATTAGGCGGCACAAAATCCATAAATGCTTCATCCACCACAACCAAAGCAAATTGCTCCAGGTAGGGCAAAATAGAGTCCCGTGAAAATATCTTGCCGGTTGGGTTGTGGGGATTATTCAGCAATAATCCTTTGTCCTTTGTCCTCTGTCCTTTGTCAATGAATAATGACCAATGACCAGTGACTAATGACAAAGGACACTCCAGCACATTAGCGTTATACGCTGCCAAGGTTCGGTAATAGTCACCAAAGGCTGGAGTGATTAAAGTTGTCGCGGCTAATTGAGCCAATTCCCTACCTATTAAAGTGAGTAATTCTGCGGAGCCGTTACCCGGCAGAATCCACTCAGGAGGCAGTTGATGGAAGTGACTGAGAGCTAGTCTCAGTTCACTATAGTTTGGGTCTGGATAGTGCTTAAGATTACCAAGCTGGGACAGTATAGCAGCGATCGCGCTGTTTGGAGGCCCCAACGGGCTGATGCTAGCAGAAAAATCCAGAATAGCATCAGGGGGACAGCCAGCCAGTGCTGCTGCCCAGGCTAAATTTCCCCCGTGTGCAGGTTGCCGCATTAAAAAAGGGTTCCCGAAGACAGAACCTATGCTTTTGGGGGTGCTACCTTTTCTCTAAACAGTTTGCCTGCGGAGAAAGCAGGAACTCTTGTTGCAGGAATTTCCATTTTCTCATTTGTTTTCGGGTTGCGACCTTCTCGGGCTTTACGTTCGCGTGATTCAAATGAGCCAAATCCCACCAATGTCACCTTATCACCAGAGGAAACCGCTTCAATAATCGTTTCCAAAGCGGCAGTTAAGACTGCATCCGCTTGTTTCTTGGTAACACTAGCTTTTTCAGCTACGGCATCAACTAATTCACCTTTGTTCATGTCAAACTCCTGAAGGTTTACTTGAGATTCTTTACGGATGCACCCTGGTACATCTGTATTAAAATCTTTGTTAGCGGGAATACAAAAATCATCCTTTGGGAGTATTTTTACTCAAAACGGCTGTACATCCCATCGGCTCGACTTTTCAATGAATCATTCTAAAGCGTAGTAGCCTGATGTGGATAGATGAAACCATTAATTTATATAGATTTCAGGATTTTTTGTCATTTTAGGGTACTTGTTTCACTAAAAACCACCCCAAAAGTAGGAAAAAATACTTAGTGAAAACCACAATAGCTAAGATAACAGGGGAGTGGGGAGGTGGGAGATAGTGAGGATTTATTGGGATTAATTACCGATGTTGAAGAGTTATTGCTGAGATTAACCAATTTTCATGGAAATTGAAGGCTAAGATTCCTGATTTCTCTAAAAAGTTGGGTATTTTGCTCAGTTTTCATTTCATCTGAAAAATTCAACGCCAAATTTAACCCCCTAGCGAGCTTCTTTAGTAGGGAAAGGGGAAAATTAAAGCGTCTTCCCTACAAGGCTATCCATTAGTCACATCTTTCTTAACATTTGTGGTAGCGATCGCTGCGATAACTTCTTCTGCTACCTCTGTTACACATGGCTTGCTTCGACCCAGGAGTACGACGAACCAGGCACTTAACAAAACCTTTTAGGGACTTCCAGTAAAAAAAACATCCCTACGTCTGATAATAGTTGGCAAGCTAAATTAAAAACAGGTTTTGATATGGCCGCGTTTGTAATTGATTGGGACAAACAAGTTGTTAAATGCCCGGAAGGAAATTTGAGTTGTCTATGGCGAAAAACTGTGACTGCAATCAAAATCCACTAATTGAAGTTGTATTTGACCTTACAATATGTTGCTACTGCTTGTGCAATCAATCTAAGTCGCTTTTTTACATGGTCAAAGCAAGTAAATAAAGCTCAAACTCTCAATGCCATTGTGCTTCAAATGCTTGACAAAAATCATCTACGTGGCAAAACAAAACATCTAAACTAAACATAGGACAGGTTGCTGGATTTAACGCTATTTTCAGCTTACTACCTGTCCTTTTCTTAATCCCAAACTTAGGTTAAACTAGCTTCGTTTAAGAGTTTCCTCTTAAGAATTTGTAATAGCAACCCGTGCTACGAGAGTATCTAATTCCTGGTCAATAGCATCTAATTCTCTGCTTAGTATTTGTAACTCACTAATTATTGCATCAACATTAGCTTGTCCTTGTTGCTTTTCTTCTAGGATTGAATCTACCTGTTCTCGAAACTTTTGAATCTCTTGACCAAGACCCTGGTTTATCGAGTTTTGAATTTCAACTAACTTTGTTACTACAGCCTCGGCTATCTTATCACCTCTTTGCGGCGCTGAATCCCTAATTGAAGCCGCAAATCGTTTAGCAGCTTCCTCTTTAATCTTGTTATTTGTAGACTTTGCAGTCAAAAATCCCTGAATAAGTCCACCGCCAGCCATAGCTCCAAATATCAAAAAAGGATTTGTAGCAGCCAGAGTAAGTGCTGCCAGACTAAGGATTAGTTGAGGAATAATAGCCTTTGCCATCTCTTGATAGCCAAAAACAGCACCAACCCCGGCTAATCCAATATTCGCTCCTAACAACAGTCCTCCACCAGCAGCCAGTACTCTTTCGATTACACTAACTTTTTTGATGTTGAGATCATCTATGGAAACTATACTACCTACAACTTGGATTTTTAGGCTATCTAATTGATTCACAAATTCGTTGGCACGTTCATCTATCTCTTGGGTAAGGCGCTCTAGACGACTACTCACTAAAGGTTGTAGTACTTGATTTTGCCAGATTAATAATTCATTTTCCATCTTTTGGGAAAGATGATCGCTAACTTCCTTGATGAATTTTTCAATTTGAGATTTAGTCAAAACCATTGGTGCTTTTATTTCTAAGTTCTTTACCCATTCGCTAACAATTTTGTCAGCCAGTCGGCGATAGAAACTAGAGCCTTCAGCACTAATAGTCTGTTTTATATCTTCCAAAAAATTAGAGATACGTTGTACTATCTGCTCTCGCTGCTTTTGCAGACGGTGTAATGGCTCCTGAGCAGCTTCATATCGAGCTTCCAGGGTTTTAAAATCAGTTCTTAGCATCGCTTCCCTCTGAGGAATAACTGCTCGCGCTTCATAAATTGCTCTTTGGAGTTCTGCCGCAGGTCTAAGAATTTTGATATTACCTTTTTCGTTGGCCAAGAATTTTTCTAGTTCTCTTTCAACCAAAGCTAAACCTGAACTTTCAATTTGCCCAATATCACCTTTGAGTCTCCCTCCTAAAGCACCACGTGCATCGATAAAGAACACTCGTTCTGCACCACGTTTTGTTTTAGGAGCTAGTTTGTTGATTCCATGTTGTCGAATACTATCTTTTTCTTCATCTTCAATCATATTAAACCGATTGCAAACAAAGAAAATATCTTGATGCCCAGCAGGTATTAACGTATTATCAATAATATCCATTTCTGACTTAGAAGCCAGTGCTTCACAAGAAAGTACAAACAGTATTGCATCAACACTAGACAAATAATCTATTGTTACTTTCTGGCGAGTATCATGCTCGTTCAGTCCAGGAGAATCAATAATTTCTACTCCATTACGGCAAAGTTCTAAAGGCCAAAACAATTCAACTTTTTCGTAGGGGTTGCTATTAATTTCACTTACGTCATCTTTAATTACGACATAATCTTCAATTTGGTTAACAGGAACTTCTTGAGGCTGAGGTACAGGTCTATCTGCCGATTTTGCAGGATGTAATAAAGCTCGGGGACTATCTGCCCATTTCACTTCATTGATGATCGCAGTACAAGGTCTAGCATAAGCAGGTAAAACCTTCTCACCCAGTAGAGCATTGATAAAAGTACTCTTACCACGCTTAAATTCTCCCAAAACCAACACCTTAAAGCTATCAGACTGAACTAGACTTTCTAGTTGTTGGAGTGGTTTTTTTGATTGAGCCATGTTTAACGAACTAATCAGCTTTAAGTGGCGCTTAATTAAATTCGCCAGCACATTTTGTTTCTCTTTAAACGCTTCATACTTTTGGTATATGACAGTTTGAGTTAACATAATCATCTCCTTGCAGATTGGATTAATTAAATTGAAAGAAATGTAAATTAGGGCAAAAGCATCCGTGAAATTTCTTTTCTCAAGGTATAAGCTTGAGAAATAATTTGTGACCACTGGTTTTCTGATTGTTCATTCTTACCATTGAAGGCAATTTGATATGCAGCTTGCCAAGCAATTTTTTCCTCTTGGATCTCTTCAGCCAATTGGTTGTAGAGTTGTCGGAGACGATTTGCTAAACGTTTAAAGTACTCATCAATAGATCGGTCAATACTATGTTCTAACTCTTGATTAAGTAACTTTCGCTCTTCCTGCAATTTTTCCTTGATAACTTGCTCACCTATAATCCATATTGTTGTACTCACAGCTATTCCAATTGGCCCACCAAAAACTGAGCTACAGATTGTGGCCGCACTGCCTCCAAGTCGTGTAAAAATTCGGTATTTTTCGATTTCAGTTAGAGAGAATTGTTGTAAATTTAAATCAATTTTAACTGCTTCTGAAGTATTAATTTCTTCTGAACTTATATTAGTTGAAAACAGTTTCGATACTTCATACTGTAGCCACTCAAAATCTAGAGCCAAAGCTTTTAAAACATCGCTTTCTAATTGTCGACTCAACCTAATTAGCTCACGTCGTAACCGAAATGGTAAATCTTGCTCCCACCAAGTTTTAGGGTCTTGGGTTCTTTTGAGTTCCAGTGAAAGATTTTCTAATAACTCTGCTTTAGCTTCCATAACTTTTTGCTGTAGTACTTTGGTACGCTGTAAGCGTTTTTGATCCAAATTCAGCCGAATTCTTTCCCAGTCAATTTGGGCGTTTTTTATTTCCTCATTTACCTTGATTAAAGCGGTTTCTTTCTCATTTGCATCCATAACAGCAGTAGAGATTGCTAATTCCCCAACTTTGATGAGATTTGAAAGATAATCTGTTATTTGACCTGCAATTTTACGGCTACGCCATGTCCGGCGATCGCCTTTTGCTACCATTGACTCAATCTCAGCTTTTACTGCTGCAAATACTTCAGTTTCGGAATTACTATCACTAACGGGATAGAGCGGCAAAACAGCAATTTTTGAGGAAATTTTTGCTATTCGCTTACAAATGCTATTAAATACTTCTAATCTTTCCTCTTCAGGAATAGTGTCAAGTTTGGAAACTGCAACCAGAATGTTGGGAATATGGCGACCTATTACTTCCTGTTCTAAAAAGGTTGCTTCTGTCATACTGAAAGGTAATGTAGCACTAACAACAAAAACAGAGGCATCACACTGACTCAATACATCAAGTGCAAGAGCCGCACGACGACCATTTAATTCTCCTACTCCAGGTGTATCAATCAATTCAACATCAAGTGCTTGTAACCAGGGGTGAGTTAATGTTAAACGTACTTGGCCAATCACCTCTTGCTCACTACCATCTGGATCGATAGCTGTTAGGTCTCTCCAGGATAGTGCTTCTATTGGACGAGTCTCCCATCCATTTTTGGAAGCTTGAACTTCCATACGGTCTTCTAAACCTGCAACAATTGAGGTCAAGGTTGCAGTAGTTGGGAGATCACCAACAGGTAGAATATCTGCATTTAATAATCGGTTGACTAAAGAACTTTTGCCACGACTAAACTCACCTACAAATGCTAGACGGAAACCTGGCAATTCCCATCGGGAGTTTAGTGCTTTTAACTCAGTAGTAATGTCTTCACAACCAGAAGAGTTTGATAATACCAAACATTCATCAAGCCAGAGACGAATCCACTCAGTCAGGTCATGATAAGCTTCGGAAGGTGGAGGTGATAGTATTTGAGTTTCGACAGTATTGATATCTACTACAGATTTAGCAATACTATCATCCGTATTTTCTATTTTCAACCAATGATCGCTGACAGCCTCAACTACACCTGAAACGACAATCTGAATTGTCTCCACAACCGCAGTATTAATATCTTCTGAAGCATCATTTTTAAAAGATTCATTCAATGAATCAGCTAGAAAATTTGACTGGTTTTCAGACATTGACGGCTGGCTATATTTCTGAAATGAATCTGCATCATTTTCTAGACCATCGCTGTTTAATTGTGTCCAATTCATATTTGTTTCAGTCTCATTTTGAGATGATTCAGCTTCAAAATCAAACCAATTATCAAAAGAATTGGAAAAATGATTATTAATCATACAAAATTCCCTTAGAGATATGTACTTCTTGCTAAAGTCCTTTGACTTTACGGCGATAGCTTTTAATCAAGTAAATTTACCTGAGCTAATTCTTTTAACTCAGTTGTGGATGTATGCAATACATTCATCGTCTGATTGACCAATATTTAATTATCCACAAGCATCAAAGATAATTACGGATGCGTCCACAAAAAATTTTGGCAAATTTTGGGAGTTTTCTCAAAAGACTTATTTGTACATAATTTCAATCTATCTAAATAGATTGACTTTAAATTATCTTGATGATAGAGTTAGCATTGTTATAAATATAAATAATTTTGTAATCAAAAATATATAAATAAACTATACTAAGACCTCTAATAAGAATACTGTCATCCTTTTCTTTACAAGGCATAAAAAGTAAAGTTGCCAGCAGAGTCTTTAGCTTAGGAACTTAACGCAAGGATGAAGGGTGTTCTCAGCACGTTATGAGGTTGCTAAGAAAGAGGAGTTTTGCATTATGCTTAATCTACGTTCGATAGTAACCGACGTAAGATCAGTTTTCCAGCTCTTGGTCTTATAAAATTTAAAATGTAATCTGAAATTTTTGGGGCGGTAAGTGACAATAATGATAAGAATAATACATTAGCATCCCTAAAGCTATGAATAGCACCAACAAAGATAGGGATAATACAAATCAGCATCCATACCAACCAATTTATAAATTTAGAGTTGATAGAAGTACGTCTTTGAAGCTGATTTATAAGTACATAGCGAGTAGTAGCAAATAGTATAGTGAAGCCTATGAAAGCAAATATTGATAGTATCCCACTTACTGGATGTAAATTGTAGACTACAAACCCAGCAGGAAACAGCAAAGCTATTTCCCAAACTAAAAGATTTAGCTTAGTCCGAAAGCAACTTAGTATTTGTTCAGTCAGCCAATAATGAGCAGAAATAATTGTGGAACAGTTGGGATTTTGCATAAAATCCAACTTGATTTTGTGGAATATATCACCATGAAGAAGGACAGTGCTTTGCAAAATAATATCTTTCTCTTTATAAGCATTTGAAGCTGATTCAGGCTGCTCATAGTAAGAATTAAAGGTGAGTCCAGACTGTAAACTTGCTTTCCCCCATGCAGTTTTACTCAGAAAAGATTTTATAATATTGACTATAACAGTAACGTAAAAAAAATTACTAACTTCTTTTTCGGTAACTTCTTTTTTATTTCCGAAAACAACATTATTGCCGAAACAGGCGTAATACCAAAGAGGAATTATCACTTTTGGCGGAATGTATAGAGAAACACCAGTTTTTTGTGCTTGCTGAATCTGTTCTACAACTGTCTCATTTAGGTAAAAACTACACTGCGATCGCTCAACCTTAAGTTCAAAGCGATCGCCTTGAGGAACTTGTAGAAATAGAGAGAGTGCAACATCAGCTTGGTTGTCTGTTTTTGTTATGTTGGCGTTCATTATCGAGATAAATTTGCGATACCCTGTACCAAACTAATCAAAAAACTAAATGTTCCACGCCACTGCTTTTCTCCAGAAATAACTCCTTGATTATGTGTATTAATGATGAGATTTTTAGCGTCTTCAGATAAAGTAAACAGTTCTTTATGGTAACGAGTAATAATATCTCCATCTAACTGCATAACAGTTTGAGCAAAAATAATATCAGTTTTGGTACTTTTCACGTTACCACCATCAAGTGCAGCTTTAAGTTCATACATTTTACGTAAGGTGCGAACAAATTTATCATTATTTAAAAGTCTTTGAATCTCTTTAAAAGTTTCAATCCAATCTTCTTGATTGTTTCCATCTTTGTCATCAAGAACGGGAGTTGGAGCAGGTAGTATTGGTTGAGCTAGCTTAACATTCTCCTGATCGGCTTCGACTAGGTTTGGTTGACGCTTCTTCGCATATTCAAGCCTCTGGCGATATCGTTTTATTCGCTCATCCTGTGGATTATAAAAATCTGAACCTTCTTCAAGAAGAAGGTAAAAATATTCTCTTTCAATTTGGTTAAATAGACTTCTATAACGCTTATGCAGTTCTTGAGCTTGAGAACCTTCTTCTGGAATACCTTTTGCCTTAAAGTAGTCAGGATCGTGTATAGAATAAATTTCTTGATATGCCTCCCAAGCATTAAATTTTGAAGCATTAATTCTATCTACAACCATCGTATTTACTTCTAAGGCTGTGATGTCAGAAACTAATGTCTGTACAGAAGATACTAAATTGTTTAATAAGCCTCTAGCTTGGTTTTGGATATCTTGAGGTTGAGCAACATTTCGGTCTTTAGTTTGAATATTATTAGCCATCGTTTCACCCTCTCATAGTTCTGGCTGTAGCATTATATTAATAGCTAGATACAAGTAAATAGACCTAACGATTTGGCTAGGTTTCGGTAGCTACTTTAGCTTAAATGGGTAATCAATAAAGAGTGCTTAAAGTTCTGATTTTTTGCGATTTTTTACGATTTCCATAAAAAATCCATACAACTTTTCCACACTTTCTATATTCTTGTGAATTATCTCCCTACCATCTCTAATTTGAGTCAAATGAAATTCGCGGATTTCTTTATAGGGGCCACTATCAGTAAATTGACTACCAATCTCATTTTGGATGTCACCACTAACAAGATTAATTCGTGTATATATTCGATTACCTGGTTTGGCTGTTTCTATGTGATTTTCTTGCTGAACGGATGACTCTGCTACCCAAGTAGTAATTTTTAAATCAATAGCTTCAACTATTACTGTTTTTATGGCATCAATAATTTCATCAACATCCAGTCCTTTTTTATCGGCATTCAGATTAGTAACTATTGTTTTAAAATCACTATTTTTTGCCTGAATGGATAGACTATTATTTTCCAAGTTGTTCGTAACTACAGTATCTAGCATAAGATTAAGGACACAATCGGTCTAATTGCGAACAAAATTTTATTCTAATTGATGTTCTAAATATTACTACTGTTACTTAACAAAACTCAGTAATATCAAAGGAATTTAAGAATTTAAGAATTTGTTGCTTAAGAGAAGTAAAGCTAGAATTTGTAGCAGCTAATTTCATCTCAAAAAAGAAAATAATTTATTTAGATTTTACAAATAAGAAAGCATCAATTATGAACTACGTATTTCATTGCAAGTATAATTTAATACTTAAAACAACTTGCGGTTCTACCTGTTTTCAGTTTCTCTTGAGGTAAAGATAGACTAGGATAGTAGCTGCTTAATGGATACTCTTCTGTGACTATATAGCTGAGTAATTTTATAAGAAGTATATTATATATAATGAGTTGCTTCTGCCTGATAAGACAAGAAAAATATGTTGTTGCAGCGTAAAACTATAGCTACACCTTTTATAATTTGTGTGTCTATTTTAGGAATTGGCTTGATTCAATTCCCTAAATTGCAAACATTTATAAATAGTAAAAAATCTGCCTCTTTAGAGACTCTGAAAAAAGAAATAAAATCAGAACATCTCCGTTTGAATTTTCTCAAAAAAATGCCTACTTTTGGTTATGATAATTTAATTGCAGATTTAGTATATCTCAATTTCTTACAGTACTTCGGAGATGATGAAGTTCGGGATAAAACAGGTTACAGTTTAAGTCCAGAATATTTTGAAGTAATTTTAGAACGTGATCCACGATTTTTAGCAGCGTATCGGAGTCTTTCTATCAGTACTTCATTGTATGCTGCTATGCCAGAACGCACGATCGCACTATCAGAGAAAGGGTTAAAATCACTATCTCCCTTTGTTCCTGAAAAGTCTTATTACGTATGGCGTTACAAAGGAATTGATGAATTATTATTTTTAGGGAACGCTAAAGCTGCCCAAAAATCTTTTACAACGGCGGCAAATTGGGCTAGTAATTTCTCAGATGTAGAAAGTCAAACTATAGGCCAGACTTCCAGAAAAACTGCGGAGTTTTTAAGTCGTAATCCTAATAGTAAATATGCTCAAATTGCAACCTGGGCAATTATTTTAAATAATCAAGTTGATGATAGAACTCGGAAACGGGCAATTAGGGAAATTGAAGCTTTGGGAGGAAAAGTATTTACAACTTCAGAAGGTAATAATAAAATTCTCTTTCCACCAAAGGATTAATTTGTTATGCCTAAATTTTTACTGCAAACAACAGAAAATTTTGCGAAATTGCTATTGTCTCGATATATTTTAAAAGTAAACTCAACAAATAATGATATCAATACAATTGGCGGAATCTGACTTAAAAATATTAGGGTGTTTTCCTGTTATGTGCCAGCTACGCCCTCACCTTGAGCAGACTAAGTTTGTAGAACAAGTTCGATATCAAATGAAAGAAGGATATCAACTTGCATTCTTGGAGGTAGAAAAGCAAGCTGTAGCGATCGCTGGATTTCGTATTTCTACTTGTTTAGCATTGGGAAAGTTTTTATATATTGATGATTTAGTTGTTGATGAGTTAAAACGGTCACACACTTACGGTCAACAGTTATTTCAGTGGCTAATTGAATATGCCAGGAATCATGAGTGTAAACACCTGAGTCTTGATTCTGGTGTTCAGCGATTTGCAGCTCATAGGTTTTATCTTATGCAGCGTATGAGTATTACAAGTCATCACTTTTCAATGGAGTTGTAGCGAGAAACAATCTGGTTGTGAAAAATGATATTTTTTGGTACAACGGCAAATTAATTCACTCCCAAACCTTAGAGTTAGACATTAACGATCCAGGTTTACTTTATGGGGCTACCGTTTTTACAACGTTGCGGGTTTATGAGAACTCGTTAGATAGTAATTTAACTAATTGGCAAGCACACTGCGATCGCTTACTTTTCTCAATCCAAACTTTTGGTTGGCAGCAACCAGACTGGAACCGTCTACTTCAAGGCGCTCAAATTCTCCTTGCACACTTCCCCGTTCTCAGAATTACCCTTTTTCCTGATGGACGGGAATGGATAACTGGTAGATTATTACCACAAAATTTGACAGAAAAACAAAATAATGGTGTAGTGTGCGCCGTCGCCAGCTCGGAATTTTATCGTTCTCTCCCCTCTCATAAAACTGGAAACTATTTGAGTGCTTGGTTGGCAAAAACTAGCTCAGATGCTCAAGAAGCAATATTAGTCGATTCTCAAGGAAATTGGCTAGAAACCAGTACAGGCAACCTTTGGGGATGGTGCGATCGCACTTGGTATACGCCACCTTTGACAGCAGGGATTTTGCCGGGAATTGGGCGATCGCAACTTGTAAACTGGTTGCAAAAGCACCAACAGCCAGTGCGAGAAGAAACTTGGAGTGCCGAGTTAGTCCAGAGATTTGAAGCGATCGCCTACACTAATAGTGTGGTGGAAATTATTCCCATTCATACCGTTCATCTGCCTTCAGGGTCGCTACAATGTAATCCCTACCATCATAGTTTTCAGCTAATAAGGGAGCTTTTTTTAGCATGACAACCACGCCAAATTTGTTATATCTTAAGATAAGTTAACATAAATCTTAATAATCACCTTTCCGAGCAGAGAAGCTAGGCGATTGCGCGAAAAATACCGGAGGATAGACCTTAGTGAATAAAAGATGGAGAAATGCAGGGCTGTACGCGCTGCTGTTTATTGTCGTCATTGCGCTGGGAACAGCATTTTTTGACAAACAACCCCAAAGCAGAGAGACATGGCGATACAGTCGCTTTATTCAAGAAGTTCAGCAAGGCAGAGTCGAAAAAGTCAGTTTGAGTGCAGACCGCTCTACAGCACTGGTTACACCCAAATATGATCCGGCTAAACGGATTGTTACCTTAGTCAACGATCCAGACTTGATTAATACTCTGACTTCTAAAGGCGTTGATATTTCTGTATTGCCCCAAACCGACGAAGGATTTTGGTTTAAGGCACTGAGCAGCTTATTTTTCCCTGTATTGCTTTTGGTTGGCTTATTCTTCTTACTACGTCGCGCTCAAAGTGGCCCAGGTAGCCAAGCAATGAACTTTGGCAAATCCAAAGCCAGAGTGCAAATGGAACCACAAACTCAGGTGACATTTGGCGATGTTGCTGGTATTGACCAAGCCAAGTTGGAATTAAACGAAGTTGTAGACTTTCTGAAAAACGCCGATCGCTTTACCGCCGTTGGTGCAAAAATTCCTAAAGGTGTGCTGTTAGTTGGCCCTCCTGGTACAGGTAAAACCCTCCTCGCGCGTGCCGTAGCTGGTGAAGCTGGTGTACCTTTCTTCTCCATCTCCGGTTCAGAATTTGTGGAAATGTTCGTCGGTGTGGGTGCATCCCGCGTCCGCGATTTATTTGAACAAGCTAAGACCAATGCTCCTTGTATCGTCTTCATCGATGAAATTGACGCAGTAGGTCGTCAACGGGGTGCGGGTTTAGGTGGTGGTAACGATGAGCGGGAACAAACCCTCAACCAGTTACTCACCGAAATGGACGGCTTTGAAGGTAATACTGGCATCATCATTATTGCTGCTACCAACCGTCCCGATGTCCTAGATGCAGCCCTATTGCGTCCTGGTCGCTTTGACCGTCAAGTTGTGGTAGATCGTCCCGACTACGCCGGACGCAGCGAAATTCTCAAGGTTCATGCCCGTGGCAAAACCTTGGCGAAAGATGTGGATTTGGATAAAATCGCCCGTCGTACCCCTGGATTTACTGGTGCTGATTTATCCAACCTGTTGAATGAAGCCGCAATTCTGGCAGCACGCCGGAATTTGACTGAGATTTCAATGGATGAAATCAACGACGCAATCGATCGCGTATTAGCTGGGCCAGAGAAGAAAGACCGGGTAATGAGCGAAAAGCGCAAAACCTTGGTGGCATATCACGAAGCTGGTCACGCTTTAGTTGGTGCTTTGATGCCTGACTATGACCCAGTACAAAAAATTAGCATCATCCCTCGCGGTCGTGCAGGTGGTTTAACTTGGTTTACCCCCAGCGAAGACCGGATGGACACTGGTTTATACAGCCGCGCTTATCTGGAAAATCAGATGGCTGTGGCTTTAGGTGGTCGGATTGCTGAAGAATTAATCTTTGGTGAAGAAGAAGTTACCACTGGTGCTTCTAATGACTTACAACAGGTAGCACGGGTTGCTCGTCAAATGATTACCAGATTTGGGATGAGCGATCGCTTAGGCCCAGTCGCCCTTGGTCGTCAGCAAGGTAATATGTTCCTCGGACGAGATATCATGTCAGAGCGTGATTTCTCTGAAGAAACTGCCGCCGCCATCGATGAAGAAGTCCGCAAACTTGTGGATGTAGCCTATACACGCGCTAAAGAAGTGTTAGTGGGCAACCGCCACATTTTAGATCAAATCGCCCAAATGTTGGTTGATAAAGAAACGGTAGATGCTGAAGAGTTGCAAGAAATTCTATCGAATAACGATGTAACAACTGCTGCTTTTGCCTAATTTAATTAGTAGTTGGGAGTTAAGAACAATTCCTAACTCCTAAGTGTTAATAAAAGCCCGGTCTTCATGACCGGGCTTTTAATATGGGGTTATATACCCCGAAGGTTTCGTTATAGAGTTTCAGTATAAATCGCTTGTCTGATAGAGACTACCACCTAAACATAATCAATTCCGGAAAATTAGAAAATTTTTTTAGATACACCCAAATCAAAAAAGCTATAACTCTCATCTCAAAAGAAAAAAGATCCAATCTAGCAACAATTTGAGAAGTCTGGATGGTGAAAAATTCCCGAACCCATCATAAGTACAATCCACGAGCTTGCTAGCCCGATGACGATACCCTAACTTTCCGAATCTTGACAGTACTAGCGTTAAGAGTGACTTGATACTCGACCAGCCGCCGATCTTAAACTCTGGATGTCGGTTTCAAAAATAGCCACGCCACAAAGAATGTAGCCGCAGTGAATAGTTGTGTCAAGTCTAAAGCTGATAGATAGCCATCTGCAAATGAAGCAATACTGCGATCGGTAATGCCAAATACCCAGGATGACAGTCCAAATAGCCAAATCCCGTTCTTGAGATTTCCGACGAATTGCTTAGAGTCTGATGGTTTCTGGTCTTTCATAAGCTTCTGTCTCGTTGTTGAGAAATTTGATGATTAATCCGAAATACCTGTCACTAAGAATTTTTTCTGACTCCTGTTGTTGAATTTACACTGCCTATTCATAATATTAATAAATATTTCGCCTGCTTGACTTAAATACCCAAAAGTACATCATCTTATGATGACATTCCTCCTTTGGTTCTGCTACCTCTGATAGACGACTATGAATTGAGTAGGGGCGCACAGTAAGCTGTGCGCCCCTACAAATTGACAAATAATTTTGGATAATTTATTTTTTGGAAGTCCCTAAACTAAATTTCCGGGTCAACCAAGCGGGTAGTGGGACGACTCTGATACAAATCTTGAACGACTTGGACAGCAGAAACCACAGCTACAAGGGCAATGACTGCAACAGGTAACAAACCTTTGCCAAAGATAGCGATCGCTAGCAGCACAACTGCACCCCCAAGTCGGTACTGAGAACGAATTTTGCAATAACGGATCACTCCAAATCGGTGAAGAATACTGACAGCCAGAGAGCATAATGCTACTGAACCACAGATTAGCCATCGCTGAGAATCTGGTAATGCTAAAGTTGCCTTACTCAACAAAATTTGTTCTACACCAACTCCAGCAGCAGTAATCCCAATCACTAATGGTAAATGGGTGTATAACCAGAGATTGACAACACTGACCTTTCCTTCTTTCCGCGCCGTCTCAATAGGTTTACCACCCAAATTATCAAAATAAACCCACCACCAGCTAAAGGCGATAATCAGACCAAACACGCTAGAAATCACAGTTAAAATATCCCATTTCTGCTCAGAAACACCATTGACCACTGCAATGATTGCTTCACCCAAGACAATAATGGTAAATAGCCCGAAACGTTCCGGTAAGTGGGAGGCGTGGGGAAGTAACCCCATTTGAAACTTGTATCCTGTTAAAGGTGTAGCAAAGTCAATAATGATTCCTAACGTCCAAAATCCGAACCGCCAAGGAATGGGTACAAATGCTGATATCAACCAAAGCAAGGCTGCGATCGCAAAACCAATAGCGTAGCGAGTAGTCAAAGGACGTGCGGAGGGGATATGTCTCCCAGCACGGACATACTCTATTACAAGCACAGCCCGGCCCAGAGCATAAGAAATGGCAAAACCAGGAGAACTCTCACCCAAACCGTGGTGGATATTAATAGCCATTGCTGCTGCTGTGAGCATTTGTATACCAATCAGTAGTCGATGTCCTACATCATCGCTATCAAAACGGTTGGCGTAGAATGTGGTACCAATCCATGACCACCAAACTGGTATAAATAGAACTATAAACCCAAATAATCCTGATAGAGAGATATCCTCGTTGAGATTGTGGGCGAGTTGAGAAACTGCAACTACAAAAACCAAATCATAAAAAAGTTCTAGCCAAGTGGCGCGTCGTTCTTCTTCTGTGTCTTCACCAATACGTAATCTTGGCGGTTGGAGAAAATTTGCCATAGTGCTAATTGCTAATTGTTTTTTACCATTAGCCGTCATCTATTAGCGAGCGTTTAGACGCTTTTGTTTTTTGCATCTGATGACTCTTCAGAACACAGATTGTATACCAGAACAGTTCAAATTTGAACAAGTAAAATCATGTCCAGTCATAGTGAATTTCCAGGGTAAGCCTGTAACATCAGATGCAGGTTTAATATTAATTGCGGAAGTAGACCAGAAAAGAGGAATCACATCACGACTAGCACAGTGTTTCAAAGATTACAGAGAAAAGAACAGAATTAGGCATTAGAAAATGTTCGCTATCTTGACCTTAAGGCTTGGTCATCTCAAGTTTTTGGTCAGTCCACGCTCTCAAAAAGAAAAACTGTGTTGTCGATTGAGGTCGACAACACAATAATTGCATGAAGTTTTTTTAGCAATTTTCCTACAAAGTCAACACCCTAGCTGTACGCCCTACATCCAAATGAAAGATTCACGCCAGAAATTGCAATCCATATTTGTTCAAAAGAGGCTGTATTTTTTCCATGTTTGGCGATGGACTATCTGCGACTTGACCCATTTCTTCATAAAAGTTTTTCGCGCCTTGAGGTGCAATTAAAACCAGAAATTTAGCAGTAGCAGAACGAATCTTGAAGGCGTGTGGTGCATTATGAGGAATGTTAACAAAAAAGCCGGCTGATGCCAAAATTGTTTCTGTACCAACTTGGAGGTCTAATTCCCCTTCGAGAATATAAAATGCTTCTTCCCAGGGGTGAGTGTGCAGTGGTGGCCCATTTTCTTGTGTATCTGTAATTTCATAAATTTTCCAAGCTTGATTTGTCTCTTCACCAGTTGCTTTGGTTGTAAATTGTCCACCCATAATTGAGAATTGATTACCTTCTCCTGGTGCAAGAATAATTGGTTTACGCATGGTTGAAGTTTGCATATAAGTTACTCCGTACTGTGCAATTTGGTAGGTGTTATCTACAAATTTGATTTGATGTTTTTAAGATTAGAAATTAATCGGGGAGAACTAGGGTAGATAAATGGGTAATTGGAATTTTTTTTGTAAACGATTATTAAGACCTAGGACTAAGGTTACAATTTCTAGAAATCATTAGTAGCCTATTCTGGCTAAAGTCGATATTGCCATGCCTAAAGAGCCGCTTAACTTTCCTAAAGCAGACATACTGGTGATTGATGACACGCCAGAAAACCTGAATCTCTTATCTGCCATGTTGACGGAACAGGGATATAAAGTTCGGAGTGTAACTAAGGGTTCTACGGGTTTACGAGGGGCAAATGCAGTTCCCCCCGACCTGATTTTGTTGGATGTGAATATGCCTGAGATGAATGGTTATGAAGTCTGCGAACATTTGAAAGCAAGCGATCGCACTCGTGAAATCCCGGTAATTTTTATCAGCGCTTTGGGTGATGTGCTAGATAAGGTAAAAGCCTTTGCAGTTGGGGGAGTGGACTATATTACTAAGCCTTTTCAACTAGAAGAGGTTTTAGCTCGAATTGAAAATCACTTAACGATTTGGAAACTGCAACAACAACTCCAAGCCCAAAATGAGCGGTTGCAGCAGGAAATTCATGATCGCGCCAAAGCAGAAGAGAAGTTTGCTAAAGTTTTTCGCTCTAGTCCCAATCCGATTGCGATCGCCACAGTCTCGGATGCTCGTTTTATTGATGTCAATCCCAGTTTCTTGAAAATGAGTGGCTACTCTCTAGACGAAGTGATTGGCAATACTGCTACTGAACTTAATTTGGGTAAAAACACAGTCGCGATCGCTCAAACAATTCAACTTATACCAGAAACGGGGTCACTGTACAATCTAGAATTTGAATTTTCAACTAAGTGTGCAGAACTCAAAACCATACTAATATCCCTCGAATTGATTGACTTAGCTGGAGTACCGTGTGCTTTATTAATTGCCAATGACATCACCGAACGCAAACGTCTAGAAAACGAATTTATCTCTTTAGTCAGTCATGAATTGCGTACACCTTTAACTTCCACAATGGGAGCATTAGATTTATTGGGTTCAGAACAACTGGGAACTCTAAATGAACAAGGCCAAAAAGTTCTGAGCATTGCCACCACTAATACTGAACGCCTAATTCGTTTAGTGAACGATATTCTCGATTTAGAGAGGATGAAATCGGGCAAAATCTTCACGCGGAAGATGAAGTACAACGCCGCAGACTTGCTAACTACTGCCACAGAAGCGATGCAAGCAATGGCAGATCAATTACAAGTCAAATTGATCATAAATCCTGTAGAAGTTGAACTTTGGGCAGATCCCGATCGCCTGCTGCAAACCCTGACTAACTTACTGAGCAACGCTATTAAGTTTTCTGAACCAGGAGACACGGTGCATATAAGTGCCACTCTCTCAGAATCCCAAAGCATTGAGCCTCAAGAAAATGAGCCTTTATTACCCAAATACCTTTTGATTACTATCCAAGATCAAGGGCGAGGAATTCCTGAAGATAAATTACAAATAATCTTCGAGCGCTTTCAGCAGGTGGATGCCTCCGACTCCCGCAACAAAGGAGGAACAGGTTTAGGACTGGCTATTTGCCGAGATATCATCCAGCAACATGACGGTAAAATCTGGGTTCAAAGCACTTTAGGTGAAGGTAGCACGTTTTATGTGCTGCTACCTTTACCAGGTTTGCAGTAAACTGCTTCTAACAGCTTAATTCCTCCCTACTTTTCCTCGATCTGGCTTTAGAATAGCTCAAGAGCGATCAAGCAAATCAGCACATATATTTTGCAAGAGTGCCATTATGAACAGAAATATCTTGATTGTTGATGATGAAGAAGATGTGCGGGCGATCGCCAAGTTGGGATTAGAAATGGCTGCTGGCTGGAATGTATTGACAGCAAGTTCTGGTCAGGAAGCTTTGAAGGTAGCTGCTACCCATAAACCAGATGTCATCCTCCTAGATATGATGATGCCTGATATGGATGGGCGTGCAACTCTGCAACAACTGAAAGCTAACCCCGCCACTAAGAAAATTCCAGTAATTTTATTAACAGCTAAACTCCAGCAATCAGATCGAGAGAGTTTTGCTGATTTAGATGTCGCTGCTATTTTTGCCAAGCCTTTCCGTCCATTGAAACTAGCAGAGCAAATTAGTGAAGTATTGGTTGCCCTTTAGTTTTAGATAGGACTTATGCAAAAACCCTCTCAAACTCTCATTCCTCAGTGACCTCTGCGTCCTCTGTGGTTCGTTTTCCGTACCAAGATTCATATATCTAATCAGCAACGCCAAAAAATTTTTCTGCTATTGCAACTATCTCCCCGACTTCTCCCCGATTCTTCTCTAAATTCAAATCAGAAGAGCAGAGAACACCGCACAAAACAAGTGTAGAATCTCTGCGGTTTAGATAAGTCAACAAAAACGGAGGATAGACGGATGTTACACCAAATTAAAGAATTACTTCAAAACGCGCAGTTACAACAACAAGTAAAATCAGCAGCTAATCAAGCAGAAGCGATGAAAGTGTTAGCGATCGCTAGTGCAGAGAAAGGTTACAACTTCACAGTCGAAGCTATCTCTCAAATGCTATCAGAGTTGACCTTTGTAGATTCCAATGAACTGAGTGAAGAAGAATTACTCAGTGTTAGTGGTGGGATGATGGCTGATAGTGCGCCTAAACTATGTCATACAGAAGGCTGTGGTGGCGGACACTGCTAAAAAAGATATGTAGCTTCTCTTTCTCTCTAGCATTGTAGCCTCCAAGGTCAGGTTGTTTTTCTAAAACAGCTTTTTATATCCAACCTTCCCAATATTTTAATTTGGATAATTTCCATACTTGGTAACGAGGCTCAAAGCAGAAAGAGATGCTGCATAACAGTTCCCTCTTTACTTTTTTAATCAAGGAAAAGAGGGAATTCAATTAACAATTACTATTACCAACTCTGAGGAAATACAATTATGTTGTCACAAATTCAAAGCTTACTCCAAAATAGCCAACTACGCGATAATATACAAGCAGCAGTTACCCAAACAGAAGCCATCAAACTCTTGCTAATTGCCAGTGCAGAAAAAGGTTATACTTTCACAGCCGAAAGCGTAGCTCAAATGCTATCAGAACTGACCTTTGTGGACTCAAACGAACTGAGCGAAGAAGAATTACTCAGTGTTAGTGGCGGTGCAATGGCTGATAGTGCGCCCAAACTATGTCACACAGCTGGCTGTGGTGGCGGACACTGCTAAATTCGTAATTTTTGGTGAAATATAGGACTCCGACTAGATTTTTTAAAACATACTGAAACTGAAAAGACAGTTTTATCTTAAATTTGTTCAAAAATCATAATATATGAGTCCTATAATCCAATACGGTTCATTTAAGGCTAAAAACTAAAACTGGCGTAGGTTGGGTTGAGGAACGAAACCCAACATTTCCGGGGCTTTGTTGGGTTGCGCTTTGCTTAACCCAACCTACAATTTTTCTTAACTGAACCGTATTGTCCTATAATCCACCAAATATTCAAGTTTTTGGTCTTTATTTGTTGGGAACTTTTACGCCAATTAATTCAATTAAGAATTACAAGTTGTTTTAATTATTCCTACCTAATTAGTATTTAATTTAAAACTTATTATCAGACGAACGCTATTGGCATTAATACAAACTATTAAAACGTAGCCCAGAATTGATATTTACCTTTGAACTTCCACTATGAGAAATCCAGCTATGGTTCAACAAGTTGTTCGCTTATCCCCACAGAAAACATCAGACGATTTAAGAGCGATCGCAGCCAATGCTAGCTTTATTTGGGAACGCCTTGATGAAAGCAGATTTGCAGTCGATCGAGTCAATGAACAAGAAATTAACCGTCGTAGACATCGCTGGTGCGAAGTTGCAGCAGAAGGTAAATGGGATACGTTGCACAAACGCTTACAGTGGGAAGGGCTAGACCTCGATACCGTTAGTTCCAGATTGGGAACCATCGAATTACTTGCCGATCAACCTTTGCCTGAGTGGGCAAAAACCTTGCAGCAAATCATCCAAACCTCTACAGGATTCAATTCTGCAACTGAAGTATTTCTACCAATAGATTCACAAAATCCGATCACCTTTGAAGATATCCTTTTGCCTGCTATCTTAGTAGCCAGACAGCAATTACTGACTCGCTGCAACAGTCAATTCACCCAAGCTTGTCTTCCCTTCTCGGTTCTTTCCCACGACGCTTACAGTTCTCTAGAACGTGGTCTACTGAAACGATTAGCAGGAATTTGCACAAAGACATTAGATTTTGAATTTTCTCAGGTGCGTCCCTTTGGTCAAAGCTTGCTCGGCTTACTAGGGCTGGAAGCACAAAACAATAACACTTACTACACCAAGTTCGTCAATCAACTCCTAGAAGATGGAATGCTGACCTTCTTCCAAAAGTATCCCGTTCTCGGTCGGTTAGTGGCAACAGCAGTCAATTTTTGGGTTGAGTTCACTGCTGAATTTCTCGAACGTTTAGTTACAGATAGCACAGATATTCAACGAACTTTTAATCAAGCGATCGCTCCATTTTCTCAAAATAAAGTTGCTGAAATTCAAACATCCATTTCCGATGCACACAAACGCGGACGAACGGTGATTTTGCTCACCTTTGAGTCTGGACTTAAACTTGTTTATAAACCCAAAGATTTAGGATTAGAGGTTGTCTTTAACCAATTTTTGGATTGGTGCAATCAACACAACGATCTTTTAGATTTTAAAGTCATTCAAGTGCTAGAGCGCAACGGTTATGGTTGGGTGGAATATGTTGAACAGTTGCCTTGTGTGGATGAAGCTGCTGCGAAACGATTTTATCAGCGTTCTGGGATGTTGTTGTGTGTGCTTTACGCTTTGCGCGGAACAGATTGCCATTACGAAAACTTAATTGCCAATGGCGAACATTTGGTGCTGATTGACATGGAAACGCTGCTGCACCATGAACCGAATCTCATTGAAGACTCACCACTTACTCAAGATTTAGAAACAACCGCCACACGACAATTTTGGGATTCCGTACTCCGCACGGGACTTTTACCGCGTTGGGACTTTAGTGGCGATCGCAGTGTGGCTTATGATATTAGCGGATTAGGCAGCACAGATCCTCGACTATCTCCCCGCAAAGTACCGCGCTGGCAGAACATTAATACAGATAATATGCACCTATTGTCTGAGCCTGTAAGCTTGCCGATGGGGAAAAATGTGCCGTTATTGGGTGAAACTCCTCTGTCTCCAAACGATTATCAACAACAAATCACCACTGGGTTTGAGCAGATGTATCGCTTTTTGATGGCGCACAAAGATTTCTTAATTTCACACCAAAGTTTGCTATCTGCTATGCAAAATCAGCAGGTGCGTTTTATCTTCCGCAACACCCGCATCTATGGCATCATCCTCCAAAAAGCTTTAGCACCCGATTACCTCAAACACGGTGCAGATTACAGTATTCAACTGGATGTTCTCAGTCGTGCTTTTCTAGTTGCTCAAAATAACCCGAATGCCTTTCCTGTTTTGAGCGCGGAACTACGAGCGATGGAACAATTGGATATTCCTTTCTTCACGGCTAGCGCTGTGGTTGATGAACTGAGTTTAAACGGTTCTTCTGCCATTCCCAACTATTTCAAACAATCCAGTTATCAAGATTTGCTCAACCAGTTACAATCTCTAGATGAAACCGACCTAGCTCGACAAGTAGCAATTATTCAAGGCTCCTTCGATGCCAAGATTGCAACTACTTTCAGCCGCCAAGGCGGGCAATGGCAAGGTGAATCGTTACCGTTGCTAAATTCAGAACAATTGATTGCCGAAGCCAAAGAAATCGCCACTCAACTGGAAACCAGAGCCATTTCTGACCCTGATGGCAGCGTTAACTGGATTGGCTTAGACTTTGTGCCTCGCGCCGAACGATATCAACTGCAAGTATTGAATAATTGTCTCTCTGACGGACGCTCTGGAGCTGCTTTGTTTTTAGCGGCACTAAGTCAAGTAACTGGTGATTCCCGTTACCGTGATTTAGCATTGAGGACAGTGCAATCTCTGCGTCGCCAAATCCACACCATTGAGCCAGAAACTTGGGAACGCATGGCTCGTTTCATGGGCGTTGGGGGTGCAACAGGTTTAGGATCGCTGATCTATAGCCTGGTGAAAATTAGTCAATTCCTCAACGATGCAACGCTGTTGCCAGACGCTCAAATATTAGCCGATTTGATGACACCAGAACTAATTGCTGCCGACGAACACTTGGATATTATGAGCGGAGCAGCCGGGGCAATTTTGGGGTTATTGTCGCTGCATCAAGCCACAGGAGAAGCAACCGTTTTAGAAAATGCGATCGCCTGTGGACAACATTTAATCAACCGTCAAGTTAGCCACAACGGTGCGCCCAAAGCTTGGCATACTTATTGGGATAAGCCTTTGACTGGTTTCTCTCATGGAGCCGCAGGCATTTCTTACGCCTTACTCAGACTCTACGCCGCCACCTCAGAGGGCAAGTACTTAGAAGCAGGTTTAGCAGGAATTGAGTATGAGCGTAGCGTCTTTTGCGAATCTACTGCCAACTGGCCAGACTTCCGCAGAATGGGACAATCAGGACAACCTGACTTTGCAAATAAGTGGTGTCATGGTGCAGCCGGCATTGGTTTAGGACGCTTAGGCAGTTTGAGAATCGTGGAAACGCCAGAAATTCAACAAGAAATTGAAATTGCTCTCCAAACTACTCAAAATTTTGGCTTACAAGCGATCGATCACTTGTGCTGTGGCAACTTTGGTAGGGCGGAAGTGCTGTTAGTCGGTGCAAAAATCTGTTCCCGTCCTGATTGGCATCAAATTGCTCACCAGAATGTCACAAATGTTGTAGCTAGAGCCAAGCGAACTGGAGCTTATCAACTGTTCCCCAACTTACCCAATTCTGTATTTAATCCTGGCTTTTTACCCGGTATATCTGGAATTGGTTATCAATTGCTGCGTCTGGCTAACAATGACTTGCCATCAATATTGTTGTGGGATTGAGCTTGTTGTTCGTACTCAAAAACAGCTTTTGGCTACACCCTATTAGTTTACGCTAATAGGGTCATAACTAGCCCTTTCAAGGTGTTGACTGCTGATAAAACCCAGATTCCGCAGGTGCGCTCTATAAATGCGGTATTTTTGAGAATGACCTAAATGCTTGCTGCATTTTAGAAGTATGACAGCATCACCATTAGATATCACTTTTTCCTTTACCCTTTACCCCGCCAAGTTCACTTGGCGAACTACTAGGCAGTTACAATAGCCGCATTTTTGCTCTGTCATCACCTCGATTTTGTAATCAAAGCGATTTAGATATGCTTGTTGTGCCCTGTTTCTTTGCCTTCTTCTTTCATTGCCTTTTTAGTATGAGTTCATCATAGGCTTAAGCAGAGGGGTTATAAATACATAAACCTCGCAAATTATTGCCTGATCCTCTCAAACAGAACAATGGTGCCCAAAAGAATCCTCTATAATTAGCTGCAACACAATGATCACAGCGATCAAGAAACTGCTATGGCAATTGAGCCCTTGAAACGCGAGACGGCGATTCATGCTTGTCAAGAACTGGTGGAACTAGTAACTCACCATACGGATGACTTGGGGAACGGTATCCATTCAACCACGATCGCTCAGTTGGAATTTATGCGGGAATCTGCTGCTCCTACAGCACTGTGCGCTGTGTATGAACCGACTCTGTGCCTTATTCTTCAGGGCAAAAAAGAAACTTTGCTGGGCAAGGAAACCTATCAGTATGGTGCGGCTCAATATATTGTTGTCACAGTAGATTTGCCGCTCAGTGGATATATTGTAGAAGCAACACTAGACAAGCCTTATCTAGCATTTAAGTTGAGCTTGGATGCGACTCAGCTTTGGAATATTATTGACCAAATTCAACACAGCCCAGATAAAAAAGAAACTTCGGTTAGAGGCTTGTTCGTTAGTGATGCTAATGCACCGTTGATTGATTGTGCCACCAGACTAACACGGCTGCTGGATACGCCCCAGGATATTCCATTACTGGCACCGATGATTATTCGCGAAATCTATTATCGCCTTTTAATTGGCGAACAAGACGAAGCGGTTCGGCAGATTGCGACATCAGGTAGCAATATGCAGCGCGTTGCAGAGGTGATTAAACGTATCAAAACTAATTTGACAAAATCGTTGCGCGTTGATGATTTGGTCCAACAAGCGAGTATGTCTCCTGCATCATTCCATCGCCATTTCAAAGCAGTCACCTCAATGAGTCCATTGCAATATCAAAAACAGTTGAGATTATTGGAAGCACGTCGTCTGATGCTGGCTGAAAATGCTGATGCAACCAAGGCGGCTTATCAGGTTGGCTATGAGAGTCCTTCACAGTTCAGTCGTGAATATTCCCGCTTATTTGGTGCCCCACCCATGAAGGATATTGAACGTTTACGATCACTTGAAAAAATTGCAGTTCGCAATAAATAGCACATATTACACTTTTAGGCTAATACATCTAATACTGACACAGGTGTTTGAAATTACGTTTCAACAGCAATTTTTTACCGTCGTCTTTGATGGTCAAAGGAAGGCAAATTGCTTTTCACCAATTACGTGGGGTTTCCCTTGCGTCGGCACAGGCAACTTACAACCGAACACTAAAGACAAACCTGTGTTTCGATTGGAGGAGTTACTTGAGTTCCGGTTTCATGGCGATGGCCCCCAATTCGGATTATCCAGGGCATTTTTAAGCTATGTAGCCCAATAACTAAGGCTCTATTCCTTCATCAATCCAAGTATCAATTGCTGTTTTTATGTTTATTTCAGTCATATCAGACCATTCTTTTTCGTTGATAGTTGTTTTAAATACCGCTCTTTTACCGTGACCAACTTTTTCCATTGAGTGTCCGCGATACACATTTTTAGGCTTAATCATTTTTCTTATTCATCTTTATAGAATATTATAAACTATAGCTCAACAACATAAAACGTTGACTTGGCTAATCTCCCACAAATCCTTGCAAAAGAGATTGACAAAAACTATGATTCGTGGAGCGAAGTTAAACTAATTTGCATTTAGCAATGATGGATATTTTTGTTTTTACTGTAGACTTCAGGAGTAAAGACAAAGATATTGATGCCTCACTGGTCTTTTTTAGCGTGCATTGGCACAACCAACACTTTATCTATTCGGTTTCCATCCATACTAACTACTTCAAAGCGTAGTCCCGCCCACTCAAAATGTTCAGCTACCAAGGGAATATGCCCTAACTGGTTGACGACAAATCCCCCTAAAGTTTGATAGTTTACCTCTGCCCCTGGTAACAATTTTCTGATATCTAAAATCTCTTTCAACTCATCAATTGGCAACAGTCCATCTAACAACCAAGACCCATCTTCACGTTGCACCACATCCGGATCTGCTAGTTCTTCACTGGTTGGAATATCACCTACTATCGCTTCCACAATATCAGTGATTGTCACCAAGCCTTGTGTCACACCATATTCATCTACGATTAAAGCTAGGTGAGTCCCAGATTTCTTAAATAACTCTAAGAGGTTCAAAGCCTTCATGCTTTCTGGCACATATAAAAGTGACTTTAGTAAAGCTTGCAATTCAATGGCTTGGGTTGGATTTTGAGCTAAAAATTCTTTGGTTTGCACAATACCTAATAAGTTATCAATGCTCTGTTGACCGCAGTAAGCCAAGTCAATGGACTGTTCATAACTATCTATTCTAGCCTTTGCTGCTAATTACTACTGCGATTATTTTGTCAACACTAATTGCTACCTATTTGCCGACCAATGGTCGGCAAATACTCTTTGGATATACAAAGGGATTGGGGACTGGGGATTAGGAACTGGGGACTGGCAAAAGTTATAACTTATTCATCTACCTCAGAACTCCGTTCATTTACCTCAAAATACCTCGTGCCCAATGCCCATACCCAATCCCCTTTATTTCCACTCACCTTGTAGAGTAAAAGCTGCCCAATAATAAGGTGCGGCATATTTTTGAGTGCGCCATATTTCTATTTGGGCTGTCCGCAATGCTGCTGCTGGCTTTAATTTTTCTTGCAGCATCTTTTTGTAAAATACCTTCATGAGTTCAGATGTTGCTTGATCGTCTACACTCCACAGGCTAACAACTACTCGCGGACTACCTGCATACATAAAACCTCTGGTTAATCCTACTAATCCTTCTCCCTTAACTTCCTCTCCCAGTCCAGTTTTACAAGCACTGAGTACCACTAGTTCTGCTTGCAGGTTGAGGTTGAAGATGTCGTGTAAGCGCAAAAAGCCATTTTGCGGCCTTCCCTGGTTGTCAAATAGCGACAACACGACTCCTGATAATTCTGGATGCTTGCTGTTGAGAATGCCATGAGTAGCGAAATGGATGATGCGATATTGACTCAAATTTTCGCTGCTAGCAGTGGTACGACTAGCGGTAAAATCAAAGGCTTGTTTGCGATCGCTAACAGGTACAAGAGAAAGAATTTGCTCGGCTTCTTGACGTGTAAACCGCAAACGCTGAAAGTTAACATCTGAGTCTTGAGCCGATCTAGTTAAGGCTTGGCTATCTAAGTTGCTTTCTAACACAGATGAGGGAGATACTTTGACTTTACCTTCAAGACGCTCATCATCACTACTAAAAATGGGATCTGCTAACACAACTAATGTCTTAGGGGCAGAAGATTTACGTTCTTTGTGTTCACGCCGGAGAATGGCTACTGTCGATGCTGAAGGTAGAGTAATGATTTCGTGGTTGAGCAGTAATGGTTCATAGCTATTACTTCCAGGTGTAGCTAGGGCAGCAAATGGTACATATTCCAAAGCGCCATCGCTGGCGATCGCTAGCCGTTTCTTTCCCAATTCCTGGGCTACTGGTGCAAGTATAATCTGAGATAGAGCATCTATAGATGGGCTATTTCTAAGATAAGGAGTAGTGATTTCTTGGCGAAACTTTTGGACAGTAGCTTCAATGTCTGCACGCTTGGGTAGCTCATAACTGGTAATACTCTTATGGGTAACTGCCCAAAGATAACTGCGCTTTTCCCCAAGAGAATATTCTAGAAGTAGGGTATTGTCATCAAGTACCTGCTGCTGAATCTGGGTGAGTGAGAGAGGCTGGGGTTGAGTTAGTGCTGCATAACGCGGACTGGTAGCACGGATTTGTGCTTGGACTTGTTGATATTGTTCTAGAACAGCTTCTATTTCTTTTTCTAAAGCTTGCACCTCTGCTTCAGTGTGGTTAACATTTAATAGCTGTATTCGGCGTTTTTCTAAAGTATCCAGTTGTTGCTGCAAGTTGTGTTCTTGAGAAAGTAACTTTGGCTCCACACCTTGGCGAATATCAGCATTAGCTTCAGTAAGTAGTTCCAAAAGACTGCGGGCGCGGGCGCGTTCGCTGGTTTGCAGTGCCAGAGCATCATATCCTTGGGATGGATGCTGTTTGTGTAACTGCATCAGCAAATCGATGTAAAACTCATAATAATCTTGTACAGTGGCAAAATAGGAAGTGCGGAGTTCTTGAGAGTCAATTTTAGTACGAAGGTCTTCAATAATTTTGATGACTCTCTTCATCTGAGTTAAGGAAGCCTTAAAATCGCCTCTGTCGCGTTGGACAGAAGCTATGTTATACAAAGTCCGAGCTTCCCCTGCCTTGCTCCCCATCTGTATGTATAAAGGCAGACATTGATTGTAATAATCTAGCGCCTTTTGGTGTTCTCCTAAATTCGAGTAAACTTTACCAATATTGTTCAGAGCAGTTGGGATACCTCTTTTGTCTGTCGCCTGTTGGTGTAGTGATAGGGATTGACTAAAGTATGAAAGTGCCTTTTGATTTTCTCCTAAATTTAAGTAGACTATGCCAATATTGTTTAGGGCAGTTGGGATACCTCTTTTGTCTCCCGCCTGTTGGTGTAGGGATAGGGATTGACTAAAGTATGAAAGTGCCTTTTGATTTTCTCCTAAATTTAAGTAGACTTTGCCTACATTATTGAGGGTAGTCGCTATCCCTGACTTGTTTTTGATCAGTCGGTGTAGAGACAGAGATTGGTTGTAGTATGAGAGTGCCTTTTGATTTTCTCCCAGGAAATAGTAGATAGAGCCAATATTATTGAGGGAAACACCTTCCGACTTTTTGTCTCCCACCTGCCGATATAAGGATAAAGCTTGGTTGTAGTATGAGAGTGCCTTTTGCTTTTCGCCTAACTCTGAGTAGATTTTAGCTATGTAAGAGAGGGTGTCAGCTTCTAAGGAGCGTAGTTTTTGCCCATCGGGGGTATTACCTTGACGATATAGTTGAAGTGCTTGTTCAAATTTTGCGATCGCCTTTACCAGAGATTCTGCTGTTCCTTGCTGATATAATTGCTTCCCTTCTTGATATGCAGTTTCCGCAGCAGCACGAGTTCCATCATTTGCTTGTGTCATCTGTGCAATATTTACTGAATACTGCCTAGCGACTGCAACATTTGATTCTGAAAACAACAAAATACTGGTAAAAAGAATAATAGTGCGACCTCTTCGCAAGGGTAGAAATTGCTGTTGTGTAGAGTCATATATTTTAAATTGAGTCATAATTTGCGATTTCTATAGCTTCTGAGATTTAGGATTCCCAAAATAAAACGAAGAGGTAACTTGAGTTCATCTAGTCTTGTGGCGATCGCAGTAATTGGTGAGTTAAACTGCGTCTGTTTAGGGAAAGTAGCATCACATTATACTCAAGTCACCCTTAAAATTTTATGCCAGTAGCCATTCACGCTATAGAGAAACCACTATTCAGGGTTTTTCCAGAAAATAAAATATACAATTAATAAAAATGATAATCATTGTCAGGGGAGAGGAAGAGGTGTCTATAGAATTAACAGATTCACTGAAGAAATTGTTGAAAGAAACCGCACAGCAATTAAAAGGAGCAGCGAAGCGTAAATTTATAGCACAAACAGTCATGGCATTAGGACACGGAGGGCAGTCTAAAGCAAAGAAATCCCTAACAATCTGATACTACGATTCTCCAGTTCAATTGATAAAAATAGTGTTTTGGCTATCTCAAAAATTGTATCTCTCCTCTACCCCCCATCCCCTCTAACCCTCTGCCTTTTCTTGCCCTCACAAAATCACATTGCTTCCGATGTCAGATGAAATTGACTCGCACAATTATATCGTTGAAATCTTGATCGCCACCATTTGGTAAATCCTCAAAGCCAAAGGTATTATTACCTAATAAGCGGATATGATCCACTTGCTTATCACTAGTCGGATTAGCACCCAAAAATGAGAAATAAACAGGATTTACTTGGCTTATATATGTATTGGGATCGCCATTAGCAATAATAAATGGTGCAAAAATACTATCAGAACTGAATTGTCCATTGGATGTGATTGTTACTTGGTTTGTTCCTGTTAATCCGACAACTCTACTATTAATTGCTGCTGGGAGCATCCACTTTTGGCAGAAACACTCAAATAGCAAGTAAACCATTAAGATAAGCACAACGAATAGAGAGGATGTGATTAACACTATCAAC